>JACQFP010000024.1 GCA_016200005.1 Verrucomicrobiota bacterium
CACTCCTGCGTCGTGGGGAGAGGAAGAAACAGCGCCAAGGTTTTGCAACAGCCTCACGGGTCTGGCGTTTGGTGATCTGGGTCAGGACGGTCAAATAGAACTGGTGTTGCCGAGTGACATTTCTGGTGCAACTGGAAGCAAAATCGGTACTGCGAATGTGATAATGTTAAAGACTATGACTAAAATGATCGACCAAAGGCCTCTTTTTATCCTCGTGCTGTGCCAAATGCTCTGGCAGCCCACATCATGGGCAGCCGATCAACCTTCGATTGAGGATTATGCCACCGTTGAGGCTTATGTTGGGGATGTCCCTGTCTACGCCTTTGGCTACACCTATGTTTATGGTGTCAGCCCTGACTTAATGCCAGGGGCTGTGTTTCAGGAAGCCAACACGAACCTCGTCTTGAAAATGGCACCCAAGAAATCTTGGGAAATAAAGCACAGCCTGTTTGGAACTACTCCGGCGCGTGAACCAAAAACTATGTGGAATGATGATCAACCGCTGTTGCCGCTTCATTTAATCGATGGCGATCCAGAAACAGCGTGGTCGAGCAGAGGGGGTAACGCCGCCGATGCCAATCCGGAATGGATTCGGATTGACTTGCCGGCCGAGAGCACGGTGGCGTCAGTTGTGCTGGTATGCAGCCGGATTGGTCCTTCGGGGTTCGGGCGCGTGGGAAAGGTTCTACCCAAGAAGTTGACTATCCGGTTAAGCAGAGACGCCCAGCAGTGGAATACAGTCTATACGAATGAGAACTTTACCGGACCAGATACTGGTCCGTCAGTAATTAACTTTGATCCGCAGCGTGCGAAACAAATCTGGATCATAGCCGGCAACCTCCAGCAAGTTGGAAACTGGGGAAAGGGCCTTTCCATTGGAGAGGTGGAGGTGAGGGATCCGGCAGGCAACAATCTGGCGCTAGTCTCGCGTGGCTCAGGCGTGCAGGTCTCGTCCACTTACTATGGTTACGGCATGGACCGGTTCACGCAGGACATGTTGTGGCCGATCCAGTATGACCTGGGGGTCAAGTGGCTGCGGGTTGGTTACGATATGGGGATGTATTTATGGTCCTATGTGGAACGGGAGAAAGGCAAGCTGGAGATTGACCGGCGGGCGGACGAGGTGATCACGGAGGCGGTGCGCAACGGGGTCAACGTGATCATGTGTTTAGACAAAGGGAACTGGTTGTATCGGAATCCGCCCCGGAAGGTGGAATGGAAGAAAGCGCGTACTCGGGAGATGATGGAAACGTACTACGACCATCAGGGGTGGCCGACGGACAACCCGGAGATGATGGCGGGCTATTTGAGGTATGTGGATTACATGGTTCGGCATTTCAAGGGCAGGGTGGCCTATTTTGAGATCTGTAATGAATGGCAGGCCGGGCCGGCAATTGGTGGAATAACGAATTACGTTAAGCTAGTTAAGGCCACAATCCCGGTGATCAAGAAAGCTGACCCAAACGCCCGAATCATGTTGGGTTCCGTTGGAGGTTTCGATCAGGGAGCGATACTCGCGTGCCTGGGTGATGGGTCGGAGATCAAGAACGGAAACTTTGTAACCTTAGGTCGAACCATCGCGGTGGCAGAAGGCGCAAAAGAAAAAGACGTAACCGTGGGCGTAACCGCGCGAAGCAACGCAGAAGCAGGGATTATCCTTCGTTTCAAGGACGACAAGAACTTCCTCCTGGCCAACTATGCTCCCCAGAACAATGGCATGTATTTCCATGAAGTTATAGACGGCAATTACGGTCCGTTCCTCGCCCGCAAGGAGTTGGAAGGATTTGGTCCTAACATTCATTTGACTGCCGCAGTTGAGGGGGTTAAAGCCACCTTGTCAGTATCTGATGGGAATAAAACTTTGACCACGAGTTACTCGATTCAGCGCCTTCAGGATGCCGGTGGCGTAGGTCTTTTCCACAACTTGGGCGCACGCCAGACCTTTGCTAAATTCCATGTGGCCGCCCCAGACGGTCGCACAATTTTGTCAGAGCAGTTCAACAGCGCTGGTGGCAAGCTTTCCGGATGGAAACTCGTAGAGGGCTCTTGGAAGAACGCCTCAGAGAAAATCGTCGCGTCGCAGCTAGATGCGATTGGCTGGCATCCATTTTATCAAGCTGACCCAGGCGACCGAGGCAACTCCATTTTCTCCGACTACCGGAAAACGCTCGAACAGTTCAAACAGGAGTGTGATCTACTGGGCTTCAAGGGACAGTATGCGGCAACCGAATGGACGTGGGCAGCGCCCTATCCTCCTCCCACCTCCGGATTGGTTGTCTCCGAGATGCAGAAGGCTAAATACTCGGCTCAACTGATGACAGCTCATTCCGGAATGGACGTGATCTCGCTCTACAACGAGACTTTTCAGAGCGGCAAGTTAGACTGGGACTGTAACCTTCTTCGCAATGCCTTCCAGTCCGACCCGATCAGCTCTACCCAGCCTCAGCCAATTTATTATGTATTCAGAAACCTTTTTACTGCGTTGGATGATTTCCGGGCGGTTAACTTCCCTGTCAGATTCGGCACTCGAAAGGTATACGAATGCTACACTTTCAAGCGGGGAAGTGAGTCCCTTGTGGCGGCCTGGATTCCAGGACGGACCGGCGACGGCATAGTTGAGGAGAAAACGGAAGTCACTTTGCCAGGACTCGAATGCAAGCGTGCTTGGGGTATTGACCCTATGAACGGAACCGAGCAAGAACTTAATATCACTCATCGGGACAACGACACGGTGATCGAGGGGGTGCTGATCAAAGACTATCCGGTTTTCATTGAGGTCCAACCTAAAGATTAAATTCGAATCAAACCTGAAAGTAAACTGAGAATGACTACACTAAAATTAACTCGACGGGATTTGCTGAAGACAGCCGGAGTATCGGCGGCGGCGATTGCCTTTGGTGGCTTGCCGAATGTTGGCAGCCGTGTCTGTCTGGCCGCGGAATCGAGGAAATTGAAAGGGAATGGAATTAGAAGTGCGTTCTACCAGGCCACGGTACCTGACACGCTCGACCTTGCGCATAGGGCAAAGTGGGCAGAGAACGCGCTCACAGAGATGCTCGACCCGTCCGCGAACTGGGAGATTTATTTTGGCGGACATCTCGGCTCGCACGAATCGACCGGGTTACCGACCAACAACCCGAAGTATGCAGAGTCACTTCCGATGATGCGAGTGATCACGGGTGACGATTATAACCGAAATGTTGAACAAGGAATGACCGAGGCACTCGTTTCCTTGATCCAAAACGATGGGCTTTACTATGCGCCATACACCCCGAAGCGACCGTGGCATGGTGCAAACGAAGACTTCGCCAACGTTTACGGTCAGGCCAGATGCCTTCTGGCGATGATGGCCCGATACCAGGTGGACAAAGACAGACAGAAAGAATGGGACCAGCGGATCCGCAAAATGGTGGACCGGCTTGCCGAGATTGCTATCTACAAAGACGATTATGCCTACTTCCCAAAGTCAGGGTCGGATGGAATCGGGCTCGGAGAAGATTTCAGCTACCTCAAGAAATCAGGCTGGAGAAACACGGAAGAACCTCCAGCCGATATGTGGATGGCGATTTATACCGGAGGTGAAATCCGCGCTCTGTCCCGCTGGTACATTATGAGCGGTGACAAGAAGGCGCTCGATCTGGCCGGTAAGCTCACCAAGTTCATTATGCACAGGCCGAGCTTCTGGACAGCCGAGGCAGGCCCATCATTGATAGTCCAGAGCGATCATGGCTGGTGGAAAAGCCATTTCCACGGCTACACACTCACACTTCGCGGACTGCTGGAATACGCGACAGCCACGAGCAACATTCGGTTGAAGGAGTTCGTTCGCGACGGATATGAGTTTTCCCGCCTCTACGGCATTGCTAAGGTCGGGTATTTCCCGGAATTCAGCAACGTTAAGAAAAACGAGGCATGCGAACCCTGCTGCATAGCCAATATGATCGCTCTGGCGATCAAACTGAGCGACCTGGGGCTTGGAGACTACTGGGATCACGTGGATCAGATTGTCCGGAATCATTTCATCGAGGCCCAGACCTGGTCGGATCAGTGCAACAAGATGTCCCCGTCAAAATATCCGAGGGATTCTGCCAAGAAGCAGGAATGGATGACACTGGGAGGATGGGGTGCGGGCTGCTGCACCGGTAACTCGAGCCAGGCGCTTTACTATGCGTGGTCCAGCATCGTTCGTTACAGGGACGGGGTCGCACAGGCGAATCTGCTTCTCAATCGAGCGTCAGAATGGCTGGACGTAAACAGCTATCTGCCGTACGAGGGCAAGGTCGAGATTCAGAATAAGAAGGCAGACAGAATCCAGGTTCGGATCCCGGCCTGGGTGGACAGGAAGATGGTCAAGTGCTCTGTACAAGGGAAACCCGTCTCTGCGGAATGGGCGGGCAACTACCTCATCTTCTCCAAAGTGGGCAGGGATCAGAGAATCACGGTAGAGTTCCCGATGTCGGAATCCGTTGAAACTCTAAAGTATACGAATGCGGAATACACGTGTCGGTTCCGAGGCAACACTCTGATATCGGCGACTAAGAAAGGTGAAGGCGCGTGGAACCCGCCCGACCGGAGTTCATACATGGGCGACAAGGCGCCGTTGAAGATGGTGACCAGATACGTTGCGCCGGTGCTAATCGAATGGTAGGTGGATTAACGTGCAAGTTAAGAGATGGATAATGTGTTTTTTTAATAACCAAAGTAAAGATTAGATTCGAATCAAACCTGAAATTAAATTGATAATGACTAAACTAAAATTAACTCGACGGGATTTGCTGAAGATCGCCGGAGTATCGGTGATTGCGATTGCCCTCGGGCCTGCCGCGCTGGGCGTTGAACTCGGAGCATGGAAAGCCGAGATTGCCAAGAAGGAGCAGGCAATAGCCAAGCGACTCGTGCAGCCACCGGAGGGCAAGTTCTACGAGGCGGCCGTGCCGGACACGCTGGACCTGGCGGATCGCGCGGCGCTGGCCGCCAACTGCCTGACCGGGGCGCTTGATCCGGATTATGGCTACGAGTTATACTTCTCGGTCGATTTCGCCAAGAACCCGCCCTACATGAACCACGATGCGACCGGCCTGCCGACCAACAATCCCAAGTTCGCCGAATCGCTGGCAATGATGCGCCTGATGAGCGGGAGCAAGCAAAGCCTCGATATCCAGCGCGGAATGATGGTCAGAACGCTGGCCCTGATCGCGGATGATGGCCTGTACTACGCCCCGCTTCTTGGCCGACCCTGGCACCAGACCTGGGCTCGTGCCGATGATGACTTTGCCAACGTGTATGGAAATGGTCGACTGGTGCTCGCACTCCTGGCTTGGCACCAATACGACGGCAACCCTCTCTGGATGGAGTATGCGAAGAAGGTGGTGGCGGGGCTCCGCGGGATCGTCCGGGCGAAAGGCGACATAGCCTACTTCCCGGACCCCGGGATAGGCGAGTCGTTCAGCTATCCGAAGTCCGGTTACCCGGCGAACCTCCCGGAGCCGACCGAAGCCGGGTTTGGCATTCATATGTACCATTCCGGAGTGATCCGGGCCTTGGCGAAATATGCGGCGATGACCGGCGATAAGGATGCTTTGGAACTGACGCGGAAGCTCGTCAATTTCGTGCGCCAGCCAAAGATGTGGGGCGCAAGCGCTGAGCCTAGCGGCGTGACCGGAGCCGAAAAGGCGCATTTCGGGGGTCATTTCCACGCGCACGTGGCGTCCCTGCGCGGTTTGCTCGAATACGCGATCGTGGCCAACGACGCCGATCTGAAGGAGTTCGTGAGAAATGGCTACGAGTTCGCTCGAAACTTCGGTATCGCTCAGGTCGGCTGGTTCCCGGAAAACGCCGGAACCGGCCAGTATTGCGAGTCCTGCGCCATCGCGGATATGGTCGCGTTGGCCGTAAAACTGACGGATGCCGGGGTTGGCGACTATTGGGACGACGTCGATCGCTACGTCCGCAATCAACTGGTCGAACAGCAGCTCACGAGCAGGGATCTCCTTGAGAAGCTCGCCGCCGCCTCGCCGCCGCACAAAGCCGTTCCACCTGCCGAGACTGACGACCGGGTGATCGAGCGGAACATCGGAGGTTGGGTCGGCCATGGAGCCATGCACACGCTGCCCAACACCTGGATCATGCACTGCTGCACCGGCAACGGGTCACAGGCCCTCTACTACGCCTGGGAGGGGATCGTCAGGGAGACGAGCGATGGAGTCGTGCAGGTCAATCTGTTGCTTAACCGGGCTTCGAAATGGCTGGACGTCGATTCATACCTGCCACACGAGGGCAGAGTAGTCATTAAGAACAAGACAGCAAAGAGGATATCGGTCCGTATGCCGGCGTGGGTAACTCGCCGGGATGTCCGATGTGCGGTCGCGTCCAAATCAGTCAGTGCTTCCTGGGTCGGCAGCTACCTTGTCTTCGACGGCCTAAAGCGAGGCTCCGATATCGAGATCGACTTTCCGGTGGTCGAGACGACTACCAAGGCCTCCCTGGATGGCGTAACTTACACGCTGAACTTCTGCGGCAACACTCTCGTTGGCTTCCCCTCACCGGATCAGCCGGCAGGAAAAATAGGAATCCAGGACGGCAGGTTGGGTCTCGCTGACAATGGCAGAGTTGTTGCCAAGGGTGTGCAGGCTGCGGACGTCAGAGTAAGCGCAGACGCGAACAGCAACACGGAAGCCGGCATCATGCTCCGATACCAGAATCCCGGCACTTTCCTCCTCGCCATATATGCTAACAAAGGTGTTTATTTCCACGAGGTCGTTAACGGCAGCTATGGCCCGCTGCTCGACTTTGTACCCGCCGACGGGTTTGGGTCGAGGATCAGTGTCGTTGCGGAGGTCACTGGATCTGACGCGACCCTGACGGTTACTGACGGGCAGAAGACGATAGCGACCAAACACAAGATCACCCGCAGTAACAATGCGGGGGCAGTCGGGCTTTTCAACAACCGGACGCCTGCCCAGATGTTCGACAACTTCCGCGTGTCCGATCCGAGCGGAAAGCTGGTATTCGAGGACATGTTCGACGATCCAAACGCCTCGTCGTCCCGCTGGGAAATCGCGATTCGCCGCGCGGGCAGCACGAATGACTATCCCATCTATCGGCGGAGCTATTTGCGCGGCAAAGCGCCGCTGGTGAAGAAGACGCGTTACGTGCTGGAACGCCACATTGATGGATAGGCGGAACGGAAGAGTTGCGACACGTCGGACCGCGGCTTCCCCACGGCGAATAACTGTATCATGGAGCAAGTTCGATTTACAAATAGCGGTGGCGCTTTAAAAGCACAGACGGAGGCACTTACTAATCGTGTGGAACATAATTATTTGTGACACAATGTTACAAGCAAAAGCCGGACAGTCTTTATTGGAGTGGTAAACGGCCCTTTAAGTCCTTACACGCTCTCACCCTCGGCGGCCCGTGCGTTACGCAGCCTAGCCCGATGAGCTTGAGGAACTCCGCGCCGGCCGAGTCACCACACAAAAGCGACCGGGAAGAACTTCCCGGTCGCCTTCTGGAGTTCGAGATCGAGAGATCGCGCCGCGCAAAGAAAAGAGTTCGAATCCGCCTGGCAAGAATCACTTTAATTTAACACAGACGGTGAAAGCAAAATATGGCACAAAAAACACTCGTAATCGGTGGTTCAGGTTATGTTGGTTTGGAACTCTGTCGGCAACTGAAGGAAAGAGGCGATCAGGTGGCTACGCTGAATCGGTCCCGCGGTTCAGAGCGGCTCCCGGTTGAGACTATCCAGGCTGACATAACCGATCGAGACGAACTGAACCACGCGTTGAAAGACCGTCGTTTTGATGTGATTTATCACGTTGCGTCCTTGCCCGGCGACACTGGCGATCCCGTTCAGATGATGAGTGTCAACATCATGGGTCTCACGCATGTGCTTGATTATGCAAGGCTGACCGGCATCAAACATTTCGTTCTCTCCAGCAGCATCTCCGCCTACGAATGGTATCCGGCGACCAAGTTTAACGCACCGGATCTTATGCCCGTGAATGAAGAGCACCCCTGCCGCCCGAAAGACCTGTACTCGTCCAGTAAGCGGATGCAGGAGATTTTGGCCCTGACGTTTTATCACCAGTATCAAGTGCCGGTTGTCGTGTTGCGCCTAACGGCTGTAGTCGGACCGGGTGGCCGAGGTGGGGGACGCGGCTGGCGCGAGTTTGCGCAGCAGCTCCACGAGGGCAAGTCGGTGCAGATTCCGCATTTCTCCCTCGATGAAGTTTGTCATTATGTTGACCTGCGCGATGTGGGCAGGATGCACATTATCGCCTCGGAACATCCGAATGCCGTTGGCCAGATTTTTAACTGTTGCGGCTCCAAGTCCACTTTGGGTCACGCGTTTGCCTCCATTTTGAAGCGTCATTTTCCCGGCATTCAAATTAAGACCGGATTTCCATGGAGCATGGCACAAGGACACAAGATCGAGTTTGACATGTCGAAGGCCAAGCGACTTCTGAATTTCATACCAAGATACTCAATTGAAGATTCGATTTTAGCAATCAAGCTATGGATCGAAAGCGGTGGGCTGGAAGAGGAAGCTACAGCCTTAGACAACACATTTGGCGCCGGTGTGCAAGCCGCTTGAAAATTTTTATGACGAGAAAAACACAAATCCACAGATTCGTTGTATGCACGACCGCGGTCTTTCTTTTGCCGTTAATTGACCCGGTTGATTTGTCGGCTGCGCAAATCAACCGCTCCGTAGCGGGTTGTTGTGAAATCCACGTTGTCCCTATTGTGGACAATGAGCGTATCCTGCCCGAGAAAACCTGCGTGCAGGGGCTTGGTCTTGAACCCCACCCCGTAGCCGCTGAAGAGAATGCGGCTGCCAATCATATCCACGGTTCCAACGATGACCGCTGGTCGGCACGGGTCAGCCGACCATTCGCGGTTATCTGCAAATTAACCACGAAGCGTGCTAACTGCCAGGACAACCGCACTCGATGGCGCACAGATTCCTCAGTGTGGCATCCAACCCGGCGGCGGCAAAATTACGCCGGAGTTTCTCCACCTCCTCGGTTGTTTGATCGACGACGGTTCGTCGATTCACGACATAAACCAAGCGTCGCGGAACTTTGCCTGGATGCTTGGCTACAGCAATAAACCAGAGGGCGACAACGGAAGTTTTTCCCAAACCAGTTGGAAGATCGCAGCACAGTGGAATATCACCTTTCTCAAACCGCAAAAAGAGCTCCCTCTGCCAAGGGAATGGCTCCTCAACACCTGTGAGAGTTGTGAAGAGGTGTTGAAATTCCTTGGAGTTCATATTCAAAGCAGGCGCGCTGTTCAGCGACAATGCGGGCGAACGGAAGTCGGCTCACGATTCACCGCCTTCTCGACGTGTTGGTGCAAGGTGCCTGGTCATTGACTGCCTTTGTTAATTTGGCGTCGCACAAAGGCCAAATCCGCACTGCATCTTCCCCGGCGGGTTTCATGTTTGTATCAAACCCCGCTCCCTACGGCGAGCATGAAAAGTGCGCTGCGCCATGATTGTTCAGGTGCTTCGGTTGGGATGTTGGCTGCCAGAGAACGGCGCGTTTCCTCCATGAAGCGTCTAGCGGAATGGTGGAAGAGGCGGAGAGACCGGAGCCAAGCTCCCAACGGAAGCGTCGCGCGACTGCGCGCCAACCAAACCGTGACGAGCGCGCGTTGGTCACGGCGGTTTCAGATGTGAACGCGGTTTTTTCGCTTTGAAGCTCGCTCCGGTTTCTCCCGTTGGATATTCGACTCCTCTTGAACCTCGTTCGCTTCGGCGGCAGTCGCTTCAAGTTGGTTGGATGCTTGGTTCTTATTGAGGTCGAGCTTGCCAAGGATTTCCTGTTGCCGCTTCTGCAACGACGTGAGTTGGCTGGCATATTCAAAGGGAGCGCCGATTTTCGGTTCGAGGTCGCGCAGACGTTTTTCCGAATCTTTGATATTGGCGGACACGTTGTTGGCGGTTTCCTCGAAGGTTTGAACCGTGTGTTCCAACGAACGAATCGTGCCGTGCGGCGAATCGGTCACGCTCGCCTGATGAGTCGCCGCTCCCTTCACAAGCAGTGCTGGGAGTTGCAATCCCCAAGCGATCCACAAATCAAAACCCGCGAAGCGCCCGACGCGCTCGTCCACGCCAGTCCGTCGAACACGTTCGCCGTGTCGAATGAGCAATTCACCGGCGATGCCACGGTCGCGGATTTCCTGGCCGTCAATTTCGATGACAAAGGCATCGCCCTGTGTTCTGTCGCGTGGCGATGTCGGTTTGAACGGCGGCAAGACGTTTTTGATAAACGGGGATTTCCTCCGTCGTCCGCCGCAGCGTCGAACGCAGCCGATACTGCGTGTCGTTGTGTTGGGATTGCAGCCGCGTGAGACGTAAAACCTCCGTATCCACTTTGGCCTTCTCCATGACGAGTGGGTTGCCAGAAGCAATCGCTTTCACCTCGGCGTAGGTCAGCGCGGCGGAATCAACGTCCTCGATGCGCCGGACGCTGGTGTCGCCGGACATGACTTGATGAATGAACTTCGCCTTCGTCTCCAGCGTTTGCCACATGTAGGCGTCGAAGCTGCCTTCGGTGACGTAGCGGAAGATTTGCACGCTCGCGTTGGTGTTGCCTTGACGAAGGATGCGGCCTTCGCGTTGCTCCACGTCGGCGGGCCGCCAAGGGGCGTCAAGATGATGCAACGCGACGAGCCGCTCTTGCACGTTTGTGCCCGAACCCATTTTCTGCGTGCTGCCAAAGAGAACGCGCACTTTTCCCGCGCGCACGTCTTTGAAAAGAGCAAGTTTCGCGGCGTCGCTGTCGTAATCCTGGATGAACGCGATTTCGTGATCGGGAATTCCTTTCACTACGAGCTTCTCGCGCATTTCATTGTAAACGGAGAACCCTCGTTCCTTGGGTGTCGAGAGGTCGCAGAAGACCAGTTGCGCCGAACGCTTTTCCGCTGTGTCGAGCCAGATTTCGTAAATCTGCGACACGGCCATGTTGCCCTTGCTGTCGGGATGGTCGCGCGCAGTTAGGTCAATCAACCGCAAATCGAGCGCGGCCTTGCGACCCTCCGACGTGATCTTGGGGGCGATGATTTTCAACCAGCGCATCCCCAGGCCATGTAGCGCGCACACATGGCTCTGGCTTTTTTTCCTGTGGGCGTAGTAGTAAATTCGCGCCCAGTCGCAGTAATGACGGCTCAGATCAACCCACAGGTGGATGGTGTGTCACAGGAAGGGGTTGAATTGGGGGCGCAGACATGCGACGGATACTTTGCCCGATCGATAGCTTACTGGCGCCACGCCGGGGCTTGCGGTTGGTGCGCCAGCGATTGCGGGGCGACGAGTTCGCCCATAGAAGGGGAAGCCAGTTTCGGGCCGGCGCCGGGCAGTGATTGAAAAAGCGTGCGCGCGATGCGCGCGGAAACACTCATCAATCAAAACGCGATACCTGACTGGGCAGTTTGAGGGTGCGATACGACTTGGAACTGCAGGGATGTACTGCATAAACGCGATAGCCCAGCATCACCAACAGCTTGATGCCCGCGTTGTGGCCGGATTCAATCGCGACGGCCAACTGCGGAAACCCCACCAGCTTTTGGCGGCATAACGCCCAGCCTTTCGAGGTGTGTTCAAACCGAAACTCGGTGGCGACTTTTCCAGTGCCGTTCAAAACGAGCACATCGTGATGATCTTTGGCCCAATCGAATCCAGCGAAATGAGTGACTTCAGCCCAGGTTGTCTGCATACGGAATGTCGGCTGTTGGAAGTTTTGCAGACAATGTCCGTCGATAATATTCAATAACCTCACTTCATGCGTTTGCAGCGAAATACCGCATCTGGTGGTCTTGAAGGGGATGCATGTTGAACCAATACATGTCAGCGAGAATATCGCATCTGTGCAATGTCGAACCGTCGCTTTTCGACATAATTTCTTTCACTTTTCCAAAAGGCTCCCCTGAGAAAGTGAGTATTACTCTTGGTCGTTGTGTTATGGACATCGCCCTTGAAAGAGCGGCGATCCAGCACGGAAACTTTTTGCTTTTTGCCCGGAAAAACCGCGGCGCATGGGTATCCGGAATCACGTAGCGCGTAGCGCTGGGGCTGTCGTTCGTAGAAAAGCCGAGTATTGTTGGCCGGCCTCTTCCGAGGACAAGTACGGGATGGTCATCGGCCCTTGTGGCAATACGGCAACGCGGGCGTCCGGCCCCAACCTGATCAGACATTCATCAACGAGCGCAGCAATCTCAGCACAAGGAGTCAAATGCACAGCACAAACAACTTCATCAGGAAGTCTGCTATGAATCAAAACATTCGCCCGGCGTTGAACGAGCGCAAGAATTTGGGCCTGCCACTGTTCCGGACGACGAAATCCTGGTGACGCCAGCATGGCTAGTAATTCGGCAGGCGAGGAAACCTCACGCAAGAGCTTATCCAGATGACTATTGGTCGGCACTCCTTCGCGACATTCAGCGGCAAGAATAATGGTTCCGCCCGGTTTAGGAATGCGAGCGCCGGCACTTAATCCTTTCACGCCTTGGTAGAGGTCTTGGTCCAGTGGATAGCCACTGTTGGTGGTAACCACGACGTCGAATAAGTGCGGCACAGGTTGCATCGCCGCCCTGCGAACAAACTCGATCCCTGTCTTGTGCGCACCAACCAGATCACCGGCGAACACGCCGGTAATCTGCCGTCGCTCGTTCAGGGCAACGTTCATTTCACAACCTGCGAGTCTTTCGCCCGCCCGTAATCCTTCGGGGAAACCCCCATGAAGGAACGGAACGTGACGTAGAAATGGCTTGGGCTGTCGAACCCAACCATCAGCGCAGCTTCGGTAACGTTGTGTCCTCCCTCATTGAGCAACGCTGCCGCCCGGTGGATGCGATAGCCCTGAAGGTATTTCACCCATGAAATCCCGAGTGCCTGTTGGAAGACGTACTTCAATCGCGATTCACTCAACCCAACTGCGCGAGCCATCTTTTGAGCGTAAACCGGTTCGGCGTAATTCTCTCGCAGATACTTGAGAGTCTTGAGGATCGGCTGCCAGTTAATTTCCAGTTCACCGCCGCCGATATTGCGGCCCAGCGCTTGTTCCCAGCGCAGCAACCGCACCAGCATCTCCATGAGCACGGTGCGCAACCTCACCTCCCGCCCGAACCCCGGTTGTGAGAACTCGTGGTGGATTTCCTCGAAGCGATGGCGGAATTCATCACGGTATCTTGGTGGAAAACGGACCACGCGCTGGGCCGCAGGTTGCTGTGCTGTGAAGCGCCGGAGGATTCGAACTCCGTCGCTTTCCGGCCCCATCTCCACCAGCACCCACGGTAGAAAATAGACCGTGATGAAGCGCAACGGAAATTTCTCAATCACGCCCCAGTGCGGCAGTCCCGGCCCCAGCAGCAGCAACTCTCCAACCCCGCGACGAACCTGCTCTTTTTCTATCATGGAAAAGCCACTCCCGCCCTGCAACAAGATGCTGATTTCGCAGTACGGGTGGCGCTCAGGATGAGGAGTGGGTGGCCCCTCAGTCACGGTTGCGCTGCGGACCCAAACCGGACTGGATTCGCTCAAAGGCTGTCGCGATTCAGTCACGTCCAGCAACCAGGCGAGGTCTTGAAAGCGACCTTTCTCATTCTTCTTCTGGCTCATGGTCGGCGATATTTTAGATCCATCGTGAGGAAACATTAATTCATGACGGGCAGTCTTCAGAGGTTGAACACGCTTCAAGTTCGCGCGAATTTGAATGGGACGCCCTGCTCAAGCAGTCGGTACGAGCCGCCCATACCCTGCAACTTGAGATTCGTATGCAACATTTGGGGTGGCTGGCAGTTGTCGAGAAAGAGATCGTGGTGGCAGGGAATGACAACTTTAACTTTCAATCGCTTGGCCAGCGCCGCCGCCTCGGCGGAACCGAGATTGCGAAACGCACCGTTGATCACGGCCGCGAGCAAGTCCGGCTTGTGCGGCGCGACGGCATCTGCAAGCAAGTCATGGTAGGCCGTGTCCCCTGTGAAATAGAGAGTCGGCCCGCTCTTAACGAACACCAGGTAGCCCACATGGGTGAGATCGTCGCCGCCGAATGGAATGGCAAACGTCGCGCGCACCGTGAGGTCGCCAACGGTCACGCTCTTGTTCGGCCAAACCATCGTCATTTCCCCTTCCGGAACTCCGATCGAATGAAGACGTTCAATTGCTTCGGCGGGCGCGACGAACTGGCCATGTCCACCGGCTTGGCGATAGGGCCCGATGGTTTCCGGATCGAGATGATCCTGGTGACTGTGGGTCATCAGGTAGAGATCAATGCCGACCAGGTCTTTGGCCGCCAGCGGCGGAGGCACCTGGCGATCCATGCGAAAGCCGTGCTGTTCGCCGATCGCTTTGCAGGAGTTGGAGAGGTACGGGTCAAGCGCGGCAATTTTGCCGCCCGGGGTCTTAATAATGAAACCCGCCTGGCCCAACCACCAAATCGCCACCGATCCGCGCGGCACCCGGTGGGCCTTGATCTGCTTCATCGTCATTCGTTTCATAGGAAGATTTCGTGGCTCAGGGTTCTTGGTCAAAAGTCCCGGAAAAATCCGCCCGCCGTCCAGCCGCCGTCAACGCAAAGGATTTGGCCGGTGACGTAGCTGCTCTCCGGCGCGGCAAAGAAGAGCACCGTGTGAGCGATCTCCTCCGGGGTGCCGACCCGGCCCAGCGGGACGTGACTTAGCATCCGCTGCGCCCGATCTTTCATGAGCGCATCGTCGCCGTAAAATAACGACTTCGTTCCATCGGTGAGGGTCGATCCGGGGGCGACGCAGTTGACGAGAATGCCGCTGGGCGCAAGCTCGATGGCCATCGCGCGCGTGAGTTGCACCACGCCGGCCTTGGCCGCCGCAAACGCGCATTGCAACCGCGCGGGCACGACGCCAATGGCCGAAGCAATGTTGACGATGCGGCCGCTCTGCCTCGGAATCATCGCCCGGCTGGCCGCGCGACTGACGAGGAACAGCCCGGTCAGGTCCACATCGAGGATGCGCTGCCACTCGGCCAGCGGGAATTGGTCAATGTTCACCCGGTGCTTCGCCGTGTTGATGCCCGCATTGTTCACGAGGATGTCGAGGCGGCCGTGCTGCTGGAGCACTTGCGCGACGCCGGCGTCCACCTGTGCCTCGTTGCTCACGTCCATCGCCAGGGCCGTGCCGGACGGGGACCGGGCGGCGGAAATTTTCGCCGTCTCGAAATCAATGTCCGCATACACCACTCGCGCGCCATTCTGCGTCAGCAGGTCGGCGATTGCCTGGCCGATGCCACGGGCGGCGCCCGTGACGAGCGCCACCTGACCGTTAAGATCAACTCTCATGGTGTTCTCAGACTGACACTGTTGGCATCCATGACTCAAACTGTTTTCTGAAGATTTTCAGCGATTTGACGAAGGAAACGAAACTGATTCTCGCCCCGCAATCAAAACGCTGTTGGCCCTTTCTCTCCGCCAGACACACGATTTTCATTCCTCCTCTTCTACCCACGGCGTCGGCGTGAGCAAGGTTTTGGCGATCAGTTCGATTTCCGCCTTCCGTCCGCGAAAGGCCCAGACCTGCGCCTCGTCATCGCGGCGCGTGCAACCCGTGCCATGGCCGATGGCGGGGCTGTGGTATTCCAATTCACTGAACGCGCCGAGTTGACTGTTGATGTTGCACGCCTGCACCGCGAAGCCGAAGTCGTCCGTTTCCGTCCACGGCACGTCCACGTATTCGCCCGAAGGATTCACGACAAAGTTGCGGATGATCAGAGCCCACTGGTCGCCGGCTCGATGGAGATAGCCGATGCGGTTGCAAACCGAGACCGCGCGGATGCCGATCTTGTGCTCGCCTTTCTGCCTCATGCGATAACGGATCAGGTGGTCCGTCGTAATCAAATCCTGCGGCGGGATGGTGCCCACGGTGCTAAAGAGTTGGCGCGGTTTGGAGCGGCTGAAAGTCGGGATCAAAAGGTCGCCGCCGTGCGGCATCTGGATGAGATTCCAAAGCCCGACCTGGTCACGCGTTCGCCGACTCGCCCCGACGAGTTCCAGCGACGTGGATTGGGTGTAGCCGGCATACGCGATGCCTTGGAGCTTCAACCCGCGCTCGTGGCGCAACGGATTTGCCGCCGGACCAAAGCTTTTTGTGATCTTGAGACGCAAGTCCTTCTTCGACCGCGAAAGATTTACGGTCAACCGGTTCACTAGCTGGAAACCGTTCTTCGTTGCCACCGCCTGATAGCGACCTGGATCAAGCGAGCGTTGCTGAAAGTATGGGTCGAGCTTCGGAAAGTTCGGGAAGAACAGGTCCACTTCCGACGCGAGCCAGGTGCGGTCACCGCCCGAGTTGTGCCACTGATCGCTGGCATAGAAATCCCTGGCCGACTTCACGGACTCCAGCGCCGGGTGCGTCCAATAGAAGTTTTCATCGCTCTTCGCTGGGAACAAGCCGAGCGCGCGGCCGCCGTAGGGCAGCACCAACAGGCGCGCGCCATCCGAAGTCGTGTAAACCTTCGTCGGCTTGCCGACTGTCCTCAGAACATGGTTCAGCTTCTTCATCAAGTCTGGCCGGCGCCGCGGTTCACGAGGCCGAAGGGCTCGTCAAGTCTTGGCTGGTGGGGAAATTTTGGCGGCCCTGGGTCAGTCCCGTCGCGGCCAGCATGAGGCGGTGTTCGCTCGCCTCGGCTTTGGTGAATTGGTCGGCGAGTTTTCCCCGGGTCAGAACGATAAACCGATCACAGAGCGCCAGCAGTTCGGGCAGTTCCGAGGAGATCACCACCAGAGCGATCCCCTGGCGCACGAGGTCCATCATCAGTTTGTAAATCTCGTTCTTCGCGCCCACATCCACGCCCTTGGTTGGTTCGTCGAGCAGGAGCACCTTCGGATTCGGCAGCAGGACCTTGGCGAGCACGACCTTCTGCTGGTTGCCGCCGCTCAGCGTCGCAACGGACGTGGCGACAGATGGCGCGCGAATGGCCAGCCGATCTTTGTAGTCGTTGGCCAACTGGGTTTCGCGCTTCCGGTCCAGCACCTGAAACCGCGAAACCGCCGCCAGACTGTGCAGGGTCACGTTCTCCCGGATGGCGAAGTTGAACAACAACCCGTCTTGTTTGCGCTCCTCGGTCAGCAGGCCGATGCCGTGGTTCTTGGCATCACGCGGATTGCGGATCCTGACCTCACGGCCCTCGATGAAAATCCGCCCGCTACACGGGAGGCGGCCATACAAGGCGTTCACAATTTCGCTCCGACCGGAACCAACCAGCCCGCCGATGCCGAGAATTTCCCCACGCCGCACGGCGAAGCTGACGGCCTCAACGACGTTCTTGTTGGCGATGTGGGGATGAGGCACGGTGAGGTTCTCGACGCGCAGCACTTCGTCCCGGCCGACGGCGGAGTCGCGGGCGGGATAGAAGTTTTCGATTTTGCGTCCGATCATCGCCGACACGATGTCGTTTTCGTTGAGCTGGCTCCGGTCAAAATGCGCCACGACGGCGCCGTCACGCATCACCGTCGCCCGGTCGGCCAGTTCAAAGACCTCGCTCAGCTTGTGAGTGCTGAACAGCGAGGTGACACCTTGTTGTTGCAGGAGGCGCAGGATGCGAAACAAATTCGCCGCTTCATCCTGCGTCAGGCAGGCCGTGGATTCGTCAAGAATCAGCACGGAGGGGTTCGTGGACATGGCCCGGGCGATCATCACCAACTGCCGCTGACTGGCGTTGAGCGAAGACACCAACCGATGGGGATCGAGATTGATGTTGATCTGTTTTAGGAATTGCGCCGCGCGCGCAAAAAGATTCCGGAAACTGACGAGGATTCCCCGAGCCGCCCAGTGGCCGACGAAGATATTCTCCGCCACCGTGAGACCTTCGATGACGGTGATCTCCTGCGGGACGTAACCGATCCCCTTGCGCTGGGCGTCATGCGGCGAGTGGAGTTGGATGGGCGCGCCCGCCAGAATGATCTCGCCCTGAAAAGTGCCGGCGGGATAAACGCCATCGAGAATCTTCATCAGCGTGGACTTGCCGGCGCCATTCTCGCCCAGCAACGCATGGATGTGCCCGCGCCGGACTTGCAGCGTCACGTCATCGAGCGCCCGCACTCCCGGGAACTCCTTGGTGATGCCGCGCATCGTCAGGATGTCCCCAGCCATCTGGTCCGAGCCATTGGTCACGCGGCTGTCCACGGTCAACGATGGATGGCCGCCTCAACCTTGTCGAGGAGGGTGTAGTAGGGCTCAAGTTTGTCTTTAGTGATGAACGCGGATGGTAGCTTCGTCCACCAGGGAATCTTCTCGCCGCGCACAACTTTGTCGAGCAGTTCCGCCGCGCCGAAAGACTCTTCCCACAACTGCTGACTGACCACCGCATACACGGCACCGTCTTTCACCAGATCCAAATTGACCCGCATGTAATCCATGCCCACGGCAATGATCTTGCGTCCGGCCTCCTTTTGCGCCCCCGCGCAAGTTGTCGGGCCGCCGCCCGTGGTCGAGAGAGCCGCCACTACGTCCGGATGGGCCTGCAGCATTGAAACCGCTTTCGAGATCGCCTTGGCGGCATCGAATCCTTCTTCCTCGGGTGCCAGCACCTTCACTGCGGGATACAAATCGTTCATGGCTTTGGTGAAGTTCTCGGATACCGAATTCTCGGTCGTGTTAAAGGAACCTTGTGTAATGGCGACAGTGCCTTTGCCGCCGATGGCCTTGCCAATTTCCCGCGCCGCTTCCTTTGCATACGCCGCCGGATCACAACTGATAATACCGGTCGCGCCCGGCACCGAGCCTTCGGGTATTGGGAAGTGCGGAAGAATAATTGGCAGTCCGGTCTTACCAACCTTCTCAATGAGAGGATTCCAAGCAGGACTTCCGGTCCAGATGGCGATGCCCGCCGCGTCGCCCTTGGCCAACGCCTGTTCAGCCAGCGCAATCGTGCCGGCAACATCCGGGCTGTCTGTACCGATGATTTCCACTTGGTAGCCAAGCTTCTTGCATCCCTCGCTAAAGCCGATCTGTGTCAACTGATGGGTCGGATGACCCTTCATCGGCTGCACCCAGTAGAACTTCTTTCCGATCGCTTTTGGTGCTGAGGACTCTGGTGATGGTTTGTCGCAGCCACTCAGCAGCGCGACCAATCCAACCACCCCAAACCACTTCATGCTTCGTATCATCTTCATATTGCTTCCTTCCATTAAGTTACCGACCACGTCACCTTCACGATATCTTGGTGCGCCGCCGCAGGAGATCAACGCCCACCGCGAGGATCATGATCACGCCCACCGCCACGGTTTGCCAGTGGGTGTTGACGCCCGTGACCACCAAGCCGCTGCGGACGACCTGCATGATCATCAAACCCAGAAACGTCCCGGTGACCGTCCCGATTCCGCCGAAGAGGCTGACGCCTCCAATCACCACCGCGGCGATGACATCCAGTTCCCAGCCCACGCCGATCTCCGGCTGGCCGACATTGAGTTGGGCCATCAGGAGCATGCCCCCGATCCCAGCCAGCGCGCCGGTCAGCATGTAACAGTTCAGCTTCACCCAATCGGTGTTGATCCCGGCGATGCGCGCCACTTCCTTGTTGCCGCCGGTCGCGTAAACCATCCGGCCGAATACCGTCTTGCGCAGACAGAAATCACCGATCAACACTGCGCCGATAAAAATGACAAACGCCCAGGACAAACCCAGCGGTTCGGCCCGGCCAAACGCTTTCAACGAATCAGGAATGGGATAGATCGGATAACCTTTGCACAGGAGATAATTGAAGCCGCGCGCGATGTAGAGCATGCCCAGGGTGGCAATGAAGGCGGGGATGCCAAATCGAACCGCAACGATTCCGTTGATCAATCCGGCCACGCATCCGAGCAGGATTCCAGCCGCCAAACCGGCTTCGACCGGCCAACCCGCATGTTTCATGAGCCACGACGACACGACCGCGCACAAACCCGCCACCGAGCCGACCGAAAGATCAATCTCGCCCGCGATCATCAGCCACGTTTGCCCCACCGCGATGATGCCGACAAAAGCCATGGCCCGCAGCATCGAAGCCACACTGTTGTGGCTTAGAAATGAGTGGCTCATGCCATAGAACACCAACGTGCAAACCACGAGCGGGACGAGCACGCCCAGTTCGGGAACCGCCCATAATTTACGCAGGGTTTTCAATCGGGTAATTCACACTCCCGGCACGTAACCGGCGCCGAATTTAGCGGTGGAAGGATTCCGAAAATCCGAAATCAGCGACATCAACGCCGTCGTGCCCCCGTCGGCAATGATCGTCTGCCCGATGATGTAGCCCGCCGCATCGGAGCAGAGAAACACGGCCAGTTTCGCGATCTCGACTTTTTCGCCGGAGCGGCCCAACGGGACTTTTTCGTAGGCGACCTTGCGCGCGTCCTCTTCGTTGAAGCCAGGAATCGCCATGGCATAATTTTCCACCGTCACCCACCCAGGCGCGATGGCGTTGACGCGAATGCCCTTGTGCGCCAGTTCGACCGCCAGGGAGCGGGTGTAGGCGATGATCGCCCCCTTGGTGCCGGCATAGACTGAATGTTCGGGTGCGCCGGAGACGCCGTGGATGGAGGTGATGTTGCAAATCGCTCCGCCGCCATGCTTCAACATGTCTTCCGCCACGACTTGGGTGAGGAAGAACTGCCCGCGGATGTTCACATGGTAAACCGCGTCGAACTGCTTCGGGGTCACGGTGAGAAAGGGCCGGTTGAAAGTGATGCCGGCGTTGTTCACGAGGCAATCCACGCTCCCGAGAAAGTTAATGGCCTGTTGGCCCAGGGATTGGGTCTGCGTCACGTCGTTGAAGTCGGCCCGGAACGCCTCCGCGCGCCGGCCCAAGGCTCGAATTTCCTGGATTGCCGAACGCGCACCCTCGTCGTTGCGCGAGTAATGGAGCGCCACATCCGCGCCTTGGCGGGCAAACTCCAGCGCGATTTCCCGGCCGATACCCGTACCGGAGCCGGTTACCAACACCCGTTTGGAGATCTTTGTTTGATTCATGCTCTTCTTGGAGTTCTCCCTTGAATAATATGATTTCCCCAGCGCCCGGACAAAGCTGGACCATATCCCGATTCTTGATTCAACTGAGTCATCTTCTGTTAGTTAAACAGCGGTCAGCGCCAATCGCCTGCTTTTTTCGGCTGTATTTCTCTTTTTTCCCCTGCCTTTCGACAGCACCTTTCGAAGCGGGAAAAACGTCGAAAAAATCGGTTAAAATAACAGGCGGCCCGTTGCGAAAGAGTTAACATCAACTTCAATCGAAACAACCAAATTAAATTATGAGCGTCGCCAAACCCGAAGTCGTCATCACCGACTGGACCTTTACAGACCTCAACATCGAGAATCAACTTCTCCAATCGAAGGACATCGAACTGGTCAGCAAACAATGCAAAACCGAGGCCGAACTGATCTGGTTAGTCTCCGACGCCGATGCTGTCATCACGCAATTCGCCAAAATCAATGCGAATGTCATTGGCGCGATGAAGAAGGCACGGGCCATCGTCCGCTACGGGATCGGCGTGGATAATGTGGACCTCGAAGCGGCGCGTAGCCGCAATATCCCGGTCTGCAATATTCCGGACTACTGCATGGATGAAGTCGCCGATCACACGCTGGCTTTCGTTCTTGCCACCACGCGACAGGTTGTTCCGAACACGCTCCATCTGCACGAGGGGAAATGGGGGCTGCCCGTTCCATTGACAGCCATGCAAACTCTCAAGACCCTGACCGTGGGTGTGATTGGATTCGGCCGCATCGGTCGGGAGGTCGTGCGCCGGTTGCTGGCGTTCAAGTGCCGCGTGCTTCTGTTTGACCCGGTCGTTCCGGCAACGGAAATTGCCAAAGCCGGCGCGGAAGCCGCCGCTTCGCTGGACACACTCCTCGCGCAAAGCGACATTGTCACCCCCCATTGCCCCTCCACACCAAAAACCCGACACATGTTCAACACAGAAACGTTCGTGCAGATGAAATCCGGCGCCATTTTCATCAACGTTGGCCGTGGTGACCTCGTGGACAGCAACGCACTCGTGACGGCCTTGCAGAGTGGTAAGTTAAGCGGTGCGGCGCTGGATGTGTTCGACCCGGAGCCCATTCCAGCGAACAATCCGATTCTCAAGATGCCAAACGTGATTCTCGCAGCGCACATCGCCTCGGCCAGCCCGGCGGCAGTGAAGCGGCTGCGCGAAACTGCGGCCAGCATTGCTGCACTCGCTGTTCAGGGGCAGCCGCTGCCCAATATTGTAAATGGAGTAAAATCGCGGGCTTGACCATAACGGACGGCGCGACCGCAAATCCCATTGCTCGCGTCACAATGTTGGCATGCTGGCATTCTGGCATTCTGACCAATAAAATAATCACGATTGCGTGAGTCAACTGCAAAAAGAGTTGAAAAACAGACGAAAAGCAAAGGCACAGCAGACCCCCCGCTTTACAATCGGAGCATGTGTCATGCGCTTGAAACAAGTTTACGCCGCATCGGCGAGCATCTTTGCACGGCAACTCTTTTATGATCAGCAGCACGCCAAAAGCACCAAGCTCGAGCTCTATTGTCTCCTACGAGGCGTTGCATCGCTTCACCACGAAGGCATTTCAGCGAGCTGGCTTGTCCGAGCCCGATGCCAGGACCGGCGCGGATGTGCTCGCGCTCACCGACGCTTGGGGAACATTCACCCACGGAACGAAATGTCTCCGCGGTTATTTGCGCCGGCTCAAAGCAGGTGGCTTGCGCGCCAGTGCCCGACCTGCGATCTCTGCCGAAGGCCCGGCATGGGCCATCGTCAACGGTCACTCCGCTCTCGCAATGGTCACGTCAGTCTTCGCGATGCGCACCGCGATTGCAAAGGCGAAAACCTGCGGCATTGCTTATGTCGGCGTTCGGAACAGTTGCCACTACGGTGCGGCCGGCTACTACGCATCATTGGCGGCAGATGAGGGACTCATCGGTCTGAGCATGGCCAACGACATTCCGTCAGTGGCCGCCCCCGGCTCGCGCGGCGCAATTACCGGCAGCAACCCCATTTCTTATGCGGTGCCAGCGGGTAAACATCGTTCCATTCTGCTCGACATGTCCGTGGCCACTGTGGCGGGAGGGAAGGTTTACGCCGCCCGCACGCGCAGTGAAAGCATTCCGAACACCTGGCTCATTGGCAAAGACGGCAAACCCACGACTGATCCGAGCGGTTACCCTGAAGTGGGTGCGCTTCAACCGGCCGCTGGCCACAAAGGTTACGGCATTGCGTTGCTCATCGAGACCTTGACGGGAATCCTGAGCGGAGCATCGGTGACTTGGAAAGTGGGCAGTTGGTTGTGGGATGACGGCACGAAGCCCACTGATCACGGGGCGGCCTTCATCGCAATTGACGTCAACACCATCATGCCTGCCTCAGAATTCACACGACGCGTCGAAGCGCTCGTGGATGAGATTCACCGAGCCCCTCGAGCTGACAGCGTCGAACGTCTCTACGTGCCGGGTGAAATGGAATGGGAACGACATTCCCGCGCCGTGCGGGAAGGCATTGTGCTGCCATCGGATGTCGTAGATAGCTTGAGGGACTCGGCGGCGATGGTTGGGCTCAAGCTCGAAGAGTATTTGAAAATCTGACGCGACGTCTTGACAGTTTAGCAAGAAGCGGGACAAGAAACCATATGCATACAATCAAGCCCCGTGTTGCCATCATTCGAAACTGCGTTGGGCTCGAATCGGTCGATATCGATGCAGCAGAGAAGCGCCGAATTGCGGTCTGCAATTTGCCCGCTTCCGGGACTCAAGAGGTCGCCGACCACGCAATCATCTTGGCGCTGGCATTTTGCCGTCGACTTTGCCCGAGTGAAGCCGAGTCGAAGAAGGTGGGCGGGCTCATCAAGGATGAATCACAAATGCTGCGGTTGCGCGGGTTGACTTTTGGAATCATTGGCTTGGGCCGCATCGGCACCGCCACAGCACTGCTGACCAAAACCTTTGGCTTTAAGGTTTGCTTTTACGATCCTTATCTGCCGACCGGAGAGGATAAGGCGGCGGAAATCGTCCGTTCTCGCACACTTGAGGAACTCCTCCGTCACGCTGACGTAGTATCCCTGCATTGCCCTTTGACCCGGGAAACCCAACACATGATTGGCGAGCGCGAGATGGCATGGATGAAGCCAACTGCTTTCATTGTCAACACGGCGCGCGTGGCGATCATCAAGAAGGCTGCAATCCTGGCTGCCTTACGAGAGGGCCAGTTGGGCGGCGCTGGTTTTGGCGTGACTGAAGATGAAGCGTTTGAAGCATTCAGTTCCCCGGAAGAGGCGACCACACCAAATCTGATCGTGATCTGTCACGCGGCGTTCTCCTGCGTTGAGGCAAAAAAGGAAATGAGAACCACTTCGGCTCGCATTGCGCATGCGACGGTTTGGGGCGAGAGCCTTGAGAACGTCGTGCATGCAAAGCAGATGCAATCCAGAAAATAGCTAATTTAAAACTTATGTTCTCACTCCAAGAGAAAGTCACCATCGTCACCGGTGCCGGGTCGGGCATCGGAGCGGCCATTGCAGAATGCTTTGCCAAAGCCGACGCGCTGGTTTATGTCGCCGATTACGATGAAGCCGGTGGCGGGAAAATTGTGTCCAGAATCGAAAAAGAGGGCGGCAAGGCGAAGCTCGCGGTTGTGGATGTCACGAAGGAAGCCGAGTGCCAAACGCTCGTGAAACGTGTGCTGGCGGAAAATTCCAGTCGGTGCGATGTGCTGGTAAATAACGCGGGCGTCGGTCACGTGGGCACAATCCTCACCACCGAACCCACAGATCTCGACCGACTCTGGAAAGTCAATGTTCTGGGCACCTATTTTCTCAGCCGCACTGTACTGCCATCAATGATCGAGCGCCGCGCCGGCTCGATCATCAATCTTGGTTCCGTCGCAGCCGTCATCGGCATGGAATCCCGCCTCGCTTACACGGTTACCAAACATGCGGTCCTAGGCATGACTCGTGCAATGGCCATGGATCATGGCGCGACGGGCGTGCGGATCAATTGCATCTGCCCCGGGCGCACGCAGACCCCGTTTGTGGAGAAGCGTTTGCGGGAATACGCCGACCCGCAGGAGTACATGAAACAAATGGTCGCGCCCCACGCGCTTAAGCGGCTTGCGCAACCCGCGGAGATCGCAGCCGCGGCACTCTTCCTCGCGAGTGATGAATCCGCCTTCGTCACTGGTAGCGCCTTCGCTGTGGATGGAGGTTACACGGCAGGCAAGTAACGATTTCTAATCAACTCATACTCAAATAAATGAAAATCATCCGTTATCAAACCACACAGAACGAAATAAATTACGCATCCCTGCAACCCGACGGCAGCACGCGAGAAATCAACGGAGACATCTTCGGACAGTTTGAAGTCACGGGAAAAACCGTGAAGCCCCATAAGCTGCTTGCCCCGGTCGCGCCAGTGAATCTTTTATGCATCGGGTTGAATTACCGCCGGCACGCCGAGGAGGGAAAAGCACCCATTCCGGAGCGTCCAGTATTGTTCATGAAGGCCACGTCTGCGGTGCAAAACCCAGGCGACCCCATCGTCCTGCCCAGGCATCTCCGCAGCGACGAGGTGGATTACGAGTGCGAACTGGCCGTCGTGATTGGCAAACGTTGCAAGAATGTATCGCGCGAAAACGCCCTAGACTATGTGTTCGGCTACACTTGCGCCAACGACGTCAGCGCCCGCGACTGGCAGATCAAGTGGGGCGGCAGCCAGTGGTGTCGCGGCAAGACCTTCGATACTTTTGCGCCTCTCGGCCCCTGCCTTGTATTAAAGGATGAGATTCCCGATCCGGCTGCATTAAAGATCCGCACTGTGCTCAATGGCCAAGTGATGCAGGACTGGCGCTGCGACGACTTCATTTTCGACGTACCCTCGGTCATTGCCTTCCTGAGCGGCAGCACAACGCTGCTGCCCGGCACGGTGATTCTCACGGGCACCCCGCACGGCGTCGGATTCGCCAGAAAACCTCCGGTGTTCCTCAAGCCCGGCGACAAAGTGACCATCGAGATTGACCGAATCGGCGCTTTGAACAACCCGGTTATCGCGGAGGATGCATAACATGTCCACATGCCTGATCACAGGCGGAGCAGGCAACCTGGCGTGCCAGTTGTCCTGGACGCTGTCGCAGCAATTCGAGCGCATCGTTCTGTTGGATGTTGCCCCAGCGCCGATTGGCAGCGTGGCACCGAACGCGGAATTCGAGCGCGGTGATCTGCTCGATTCGAAACAACTCGATGGGGTATTCGACCGCCTTCAGCCAGCCACGGTGATTCATCTGGCCTCATTGCTTTCCGGAAACTGCGAGCAAAACCGCGTGCGCGGCTGGCAAGTAAACATGGACGGCACCTTTGCGCTGTTCGAGACTGCACTACGTCATAAACGCCCGACCGTGCTATTTGCAAGCACCATTGCCGCTTTTGGTGGCCAGCTGCCAGAAGTTCTGACCGACGACACACCGCAATGGCCGGACGGTCTGTATGGGGTCACGAAAATGGCTGCCGAAAGGCTTGGGGTGTATTACCACCGGTGCCACGGACTGGACTTCCGCTGCCTGCGTCTGCCAATCACCGTGTCGCGGCACGCGCCCCCCGGTGCTGCCAGCGCACTGGCGTCGCTCGCTTTCATCGAGGCGGCGCGGAACGCGCAATTTACTTTCCGATCGCGTCCGGACTCGAAGCTCGCACTCATCTACATTCGCGATGTGCTTTGCGGCTTTGCCGATCTGCTAGCCACTCCCGCTTCCCACCTTACGCAACGCGTATACAACATTGGTGCCATGACCGTCACGCCGCGCGAGATCGCCAACGCAATCCTTCGCCGCCTTCCAGAGGCCGTGCTACGCTTTGAACCGGAGGAAACAGTCGCCGCGTTGCTCGCAAGCTGGCCCGGGGTGATCGATGACAGCGCCGCGCGTCGCGACTGGAACTGGCATTTTGAGTTTGACCTCGAACGCACGGCAGATGATTTTCTCTCCCAGCTTCGACAGGAGTTCACACCCAAGACTGCCTGACATACGAGGCCTAGCACCAGACCAATGAACGACGTTTGCAAAATCAGCCGACTTCGGATGCATCCGAATTATGAGCGACTCGCCGACCTGACCTGCGACAGCCATGTTCGCGGGCGCGCTCCTTCGGGGATTAATGACCGTGACATCGCCTTGGCGCGGCTTTACAGCCACGCCTTTCGCGGCCAAGTCATAGGCGCATTTCACGCCACTCGCCGTGCTCTGGAGAGGATTCCACCCAATGATCGCTTGGCGGCAGCCCACTTGTTGCGCGCCGATGAGTTGCTGGCTGATCTTGCCAACCGTTCCATGGACACGGTGGGGAATGACGTGCGTGCGCTTATCTCCACTTTCCATCATTATTGCACACACGTCGCCCGTACCGTGGACGCGCTGGACACGGCCTGCGAACTGGAACGCAATGCCGGGTTGCGGCGCATCCGCGATCTTTTCGTGGGACACATGGAAGCGATCACCGCCGGTAACAGCCTGCGTCTCACGCGCGATACCGAGGCTCCAGAACAAGGCAGCTTCGTGGTTCCGAACCTTGGCATCACGATTGTGCCGCTCGTTTATGGCGACCACCACTCGTGGAATCTCGCGTGGCTTGACGGCGCACGTTCAGATGTTCCCTACCACCTCCACCGGGAAGGTGTGGAAATCCATCTCGGCTACTCGCCCATACATGGCTACACTGTTCTCGGCGACTACAAGGCTGAACTCACGGAGGGTTATGCGATGCCAATTCCGCCCAACACGCGACACGGCTACACCAACATCGGCAGCCAAACGCATCACGTTCCATTCATCTTCGGTTCGCTCACCTGCGGTGGTTGGGGCGTATTCCTCGACGTCGAGCCGCAGCCCTGCGAACTTGACCAGCTTGAAATAGCCCCTCTGCTCAGCCACAAGCTCAATGGGACCGTCCATTTGGAGCGCGAAATCGCCAAAGTCGTTGACCGTTACTCCAGCGTCCGTTACCCGATCATTCCTGCGGAAAGGACAGACCGCGATGGCGTGGGCGGACTCGAACTTTCCATCGCCCGGGTGACCGCGCGAGGGATTGAACTGCGCCCGGATCGATTCTGCGCCGTTTCCGTGGTCCGCGGTCGCGGCATACTCGTGATGGCCAATGAGCAAATCGAGATCGCCGCCCATGCCCATTTTGGCATCCCCGCCGGCCTCACGGCCACTATTACTGAGGTTGGGACTGAACCTCTGGTGCTCCTCGACGCCATCCTTAGGCCCGCCGACCGACGGTCTCGATGATGCGCGGACTATTGCCGACTCGAGTGCATGACATGAAGCCAAAAGCGAGGAGTTGTCGGAGAGCTCGTGACGTTGAACCCAAGATAGGAGAAGATTATGGAAAACTATGACATCGTTGTGATTGGAGCAGGTCCGGGCGGTTACCCGGCTGCGATTCGCGCCGCCCAACTCGGCGTATCGGTAGCCATCGTCGCGCGGGAGGAATTGGGCGGCACCTGCCTGAACTGGGGTTGTATCCCCACAAAACTTTTCATCGACTCGGCGAAACTCTGCCACTCGGTTTGCAAAGCGGAGTCAATCGGCATCAGGGCTGGGAGCCTCACACTTGATTACCCGGCGCTGGCGAGCCACAAGGACAGAACAGCAGCCAAGTTACATGGCGGTGTTGGACAGCTTCTCAAAGCCAACGGCGTTAAGGCATTCAGGGGAACGGCCTCATTTCAAAGTAGTGATCGCATCGGTGTTACTTCGCCAGGAGTGCCGCCAATCGAACTCGGCGCCGGAAAGTTCATCATCGCGACCGGCTCCACTTCCTCTCTGCCCACTACACTTCCGAAGCACGAGAGTATTCTGGAGAGCCGCGCTTTTCCTGGCGCTGACGCAACTTCCTGGAAAACTGCTTGTGTTGGGTGGTGGTTACATCGGATGTGAACTGGCCTGCATGGCGGCACAGCTTGGGGTACAAGTGACGATTGTTGAGCTGCTGGAGGACATTTTGCCAGGCTCGGACTCCGACATGCGCCGCGAAGTTCGCAGGTCAATGGAGGCGCTTCATGGTATTCGGATTCTCACCGGCAAACCGCTGGGCAATATCCAGACGACAACGAACGGTGTTTCGGGGCAGTTCGGCGACCAGAAACTCGAAGCGGATCTATTGCTCGTAGCAGTCGGACGCAAACCCGTGACGGAAGAACTCACGCTTGAAAAGGCGGGTTTGCGGCCGAACGATCGTGGTTTCATTGAGGTCAATGAGTTTGGCCAGACCCGCGTTCCAAGAATTTACGCCATTGGCGACGTAAATGGCGGGACGCAACTGGCCCATGCCGCCACCTCCCAAGGCATCATCGCCGCGCACGACGCCTGCGGCAGGCGATCCGGCCGAAATGAAACCGTGATTCCCGGCGTGATCTTTACGTCCCCGGAAGTCGGTGTTGTCGGCTTGAGCGAACTGGACGCGCAGAAACGCAGCATCCCGGTAAAGGTCGGCAGGTTCCCGTTCGGTGCGTTGGGTCGCTCAATTGCCAGTGGCAATGTGGTTGGCTTTGCCAAATGGATTGTCTGCGACCGCACCGATGCTCTGCTCGGCGCGGCAGTGGTCGGCCCCCATGCAACGGAGTTGATTGCCGAAGCGGCCATCGCGATCCGTGCAAAGCTCAAGGCCAGCGAACTCGGCGCGACCATTCACGCGCACCCAACATTCGGTGAGGCTTGGATGGAAGCCGCGCACTCGGTTTGCGGGGAGGTCATTCATGCACCCCCGGTCAAGAAAGCATGAACAGCTAATAGGCGGCCGACGTGCTAAGTATCGTACAAAAGAACTAACAATCCAAATCCTGATTCTGGCCCGTTTCTCCCGGCTCGAAGTGTTGAACCGTCTTGTGCATCTTGGTCTCGTACCTGTGTTCTGTAAGCCTCCGGTGAGCTACAGGCTACAGCCTTGGCGACCGAAGTCAGGCAGGTTTCCAGTGGGCGGGCAGGAGCGTGGACAGCTCGGACTGTTTCATCGCCGGCAGACGCTGCAACACGTCGGCAGATACTCCCACGGTTCTATCCCGCGCCGGCGACAACTGACGATGAGCGTGTAGATCACCGCCGCACGCCAAGCGGCTTCGGGATGCCCGATGAACAACCAGTTCTTTTTTTATCGAAAGCTTTCGATAAAAAAACTGGCTCTTCGTCGGCGAGGCTGAGGCCGGAGCACGCAGCGCCATCATTTACACCGTCATTGAAAGTTGCCGCCGTCGTGGCCTGGATCCCTATGCTTATCTGCGTGAAGTGTTCACCCGCCTGCCACACATGACCAACCGGCAAATCCCGGAAGTCACCCCAGAAGCCTGGAGTAAGACACGGCATTCGCTGCAACGGCAGGCAACATCATAAACGTCAGAGCATAGATCTCCCGCCTCTATGACTCCGCTGCTCTGACTCGTCAAGACGGTCCTCCGCGTGACGCTTACAGGACATTTGCGTTGCGGGCTCAAGCGGTGGCACACCGGCGGACATTGCCGAGACCCTACGACTAACTTCGAGCGAAGCAATCGAGGTCAGCCGGCACATGACCATGGTGGGCAGCCTGGACCAGTTCCCACGCGCACTGGAGCTGATCAAGAACACCGAAACAGATGGCAAAATTGTGCTTTATCCACAGATTCGTTCGACCTCGCTTCGCCCTGCGAAGAACTGGACCAAGGCGGATGAAGAATCATTTCTCGCTGAGCGTACTCGGTGATTCCTTGGTTGGATGGTCTGCACGAACACGGTAAGCACCAAAATGAAACCCCACGCGATGAGGATGCGCGCAAACCATTTCCACGCGCTACACCGTTCGACGAGCAGCACACCGGGGATTTCCAAAATGAGATAGCCGATGAAGAAGATACCGATGCCCACGTCGAAGACTTCCTCGCAAAACTTCAGGTCGTCGGCCATGCGCAGCTTGGCCAAGCCGACCTTGGCGCGGTCAAAACACGTTGCAATGTAGAGGAGAAACACCAAGGGCCGCACGGACCATGGAAACTTGCGGCGTAGCGCATTGACCTCTCGCGGTGTGATGAGTGTCATGTGCCCCGATTTTGCAAATACCTGTCAAACCAATCGACAAATGCATTAATGTCTTCGGTAGACTTCCAAAATTCTCCCCAACCATGTCCCTTCCCGGGCCGCGCAAGTAATTCGACATGCACTGCACCCGCTGCCCTGGCACACTGCGCAAAACTTTCTGACTGCTGGATTGGAACCCCCGGGTCCGCGTCGCCATGGATGATCAACGTCGGTGGCAGATTCGAACTGAGAAAGTTGATAGGAGAAATTTCTCGGCCCAGTTCTTGCCGTCCGGCCGGCGTGGAGGCGCGGGGGCCAAAGGCGGCCCGCATCGATGCTATTGTGCCAAGTCCGACGGCATCGATTCCAAGGCCGCCCCAATTCAGGAAATCAGTCGGCGGAAAGAAGCAGGCTACCGCTTGCACGGCACTGCTCTCGCGCTCAATAGGGTCTGGTGAATCTTTAATTCCTGCTCTGCCTTGGGCCGCGATCATGAGCGATAAATGTCCTCCGGAACTGGATCCCGTGATACTCAAACGATCGGGTCGGATGTCAAACTTTCCGCTATTATGCCTTACGAAGCGGACGGCCCGATTCACATCTTCGATTATCTCGGTGATTGTGAATTTCGGCTGCGAACTAGTCACAACGGCAAAAACGGTGTACCCGCGGTCGAGGAACGGACGATAGTAATCCGGTTGGATCGTGACCATGTTCGGATTGGCCTTGCTGGACATCCAACCACCGTTGACTAAAAAGATAATGCCACAGGCATTCGCGTTGGTTGGCTGGAATACATCCATCGTGAGAACTGTCCCAAACTTGCGGCCATAGATCACATCCTCCGTGCGGTGGACCGCCGGGCCGCACCACGCGGTACTCCACGAACACGCCAACAGCATACTGATCCAGCCTCGAGTGGATTTTTTCATAAAGTTATGATTTCAACACCATACCGCCACTCCTCGCGACCATTCGCGAGAAGTGCGAAGTATGGCGGGCGTTGGAAACCGTAAGCAACCAGACGAGAATCGTAAGCGCCCGCCCTTCGAAAGCATATTCATATCTGATTTACCAAGATTACCAAATTGGAATAAAATGAACTCGACCTCCAGCCCGGCGGCGCGGGCCAGCGTCACGGCGTGATCGCGCAGCGCGTCACGCAGAGGTTCGGCGAAAACGCCCAGGTCGAAGCAGCGGATGCCGGCTTGGTGGAGCTGTCACTCCAAAGCGGCGGTATGACAAACGTCCAGCAGGCTGCCGGTGATGACCACGCGATCAAAACAGCCGAGTTGACCAGCGATCTGCGAGGCGTAACGGGAAACCAGCGCACTGGGTTCGGAAATGGCAGTGGCAGCGGTCGTTTCCATATCGCCCAATTTGCCCCAGCCTCTTGGTTCCGGCTACGCCGCGTTAGTGTCTCGCTCCGTCGTCAACCAGCGCTTTCGGGGCTTCCAGCAACTCTACGATCCGCCCCAGGAACTCGGCGGCTGGCCCCCCGTCCAAGACACGATGATCCACCGACAGGCAGAGCCAGATGGTGGTGCGGATTTCGAGACGACCTTCCACGACATAGGGCCGCGGTATGGCACGCCCCACCGCCAGCATGCTACTTTGGTGCGGCGCGATGACGGCCGCAAATTCGTCGGTGCGTGTGGTGCCAAGATTTGAAATACTGGTCGCACCCCCTGCAAGCATCTCGGCGTTGAAGCGGCCTGTCCGCACAGCTTCGACCAATCGCGCCCGCTCTTTGGCGAGTTGCACGAGGGATAGTTTCTGGGCGGTGCGAATGACTGGTATCAACAATCCATCAGGCAACCCCACGACCACGCCGACGTCGGCGTCGGCATAGTGCTCGATGCCGTTTTCCTGCCAAACTGCGTTGGCCGCCGGGAAATCGCGCAGTGCGAGTGCCTGTGCACGCAAAAGAAAATCCGTCACCGTAACTCTGACACCGCATTCTCTTTCCACAACTTCGAGCAGGTGCTCCCGCATTTTGACGAGTTCAGTCGCGTCCACTTCTGCGCGGAGGTAGAAGTGGGGAATCGTCGAGAAACTCAGCGCCGTGCGCTCGGCGATGCTACGGCGCATGATCGAAACCTGGCCAACGCTGGTGGGAGCAGCTTTACGGGCCGGTGATGCAATCGCAGCCGTGCCCTGACTAGCGGCTGCCTTCAACACATCGGACTCGATGATCCTCCCTGTGCGTCCGCTGCCCTGCAGGCGGGTTGGGTCCACCCCAAGCTCCGCTGCCCGGCGACGCGCGCGCGGACTGATAACGGGCGCTACCGCCATTTCCGGATGCTCGATCGTGGCTGGGAGTGAAACGACGAGAGGAATGACCGAATCAACTTCTGGCGAATCGTTGCGTGGTTTTTCTTTCTGCGCAGGCGATCCTTGGGCTGGTGTTGCGCCACTCTCAACGGTCTCATTTTCCGCAACGAGATAGCCGATGCACTGCCCCACTTTTACCACGGCACCGGGTTGCGGGGCATCCTTCGGAATACGCAACACTCCGCTGTCCGTGGCTTCAACATCTTGGGCGGTTTTTTCACTCTCCAAGGTAAACAGCGGCTCACCGCTTTTGACTTGCTCGCCATCTTGCTTGAGCCAGCCCACGAAATTGCCTTCATCCATGGACCAGCCGAGCCGCGGAATTATGATTTCGATGGGCATAACAGTTTCGGTCCCCGGTTATTCGCTGCACAGATCACGGATGGCCTTCGCGATCGCGTCAACGTCGGGCACCACCGCGCTTTCGAGCGAAGGACTGTACGGCGTGGGGGTGTGCGCGCCGTTAAGACGGCGGATGGGAGCATCCAACTCATCAAAGCCACGATCGGCGAGTTGCGCCGCGATCTCCGCGCCGATGCCGCAGGGCCCAAACGATTCATCCACGATCAATAGCCGTCCGGTCTTGGCCACGGAGTTCAAAATGGTTTCGACATCCAACGGCGCAACGGTGCGCGGATCAAGCAACTCAACCGAGATGCCCTCCCTGGCCAGAACTTCACACGCCTGAAGCGTCTTATGCACCATCAACGCCAGCGCGACCACCGTCACATCCGTTCCCTCGCGAACCACCGCTGCCCTTCCGAATTCGATGAAGTATTCCCCGGTTGGAACCGGGCCTTTCACGCTCAGGAGTTCGCGATGTTCGAGGAAGAGAACCGGGTCGTCGCAATTGAGCGCCGTCTTCAGCAAACCTTTGGCGTCCTGCGGGGTCGCGGGCACCACAACTCTGAGTCCGGGAAAGTGCGCATACATGGAGTAATAGCTGCCCGAGTGGTGCGTGGCCGCCGAGTGGCCGATGCCAATGCAACCCCGCAATAAGATCGGCATCTTCAACCGACCGCTGCTCATGTATTGCATCTTGGCGATTTGGTTGATGATTTCGCCCGCCGCATCCAGAATGAAATCCGCGAACATGAAATCCACGACGGGCCGGGTCCCGCTCATCGCAGCGCCGCAAGCCAGTCCCATGAAGCCGCGCTCGCAGATCGGCGTGTCGCGTAGGCGCTCGGGTCCATAAATATCAAACAGCCCGGCCGTCGTGGCAAAATTGCCGCCGCGGTGACCGATGCCCTCACCCAGCACAAAGATTTTCGGATTTTTTGAGAATTCTTCGGTTAACGCCTCCAAGGTGGCTTTCATGTACGTCAGCACCCGATCCGATTTCGAGGGCTTGGGCAAACCCTCATCGCCGTTACGAGAAATTGGCCTTGGAGAGGAAACTGAAAAAATATGCTGGGTGGCTGATTCGGCGGCAGGTACCGGGCTGTTTTCGGCAAACTTGTGCGCTTCGTCCACGAACGCATTGATCTCCTTATCAATGCAGGCAAGTTCAGCCGCTTCCGCCAGTTGGTTTTGCAGCAAATAATCCTTGAAAAAGGCGATGGGGCATCGCGTCTTCCACTGGTTGACTTCTTCGCGTGTCCGATAGCCAAACTCGCCCATTCCTTCGGCGTGGGCGCGAGTCCGATAAGTCTTGCACTCGATCAAGGTTGGACCGCCGCCGCTCCGCGCGCGATTTACCGCCTCTTGCGTGGCTTCCTGCACTGCCAGCACGTTGTTTCCGTCCACTGCCACGGCGGGCAGGCCATAGGCTATCCCATGCTCGGCTACGTGTGGGTTGCCGGCCGAATAAGCAAATGGGACCTCCGTTGCGTAATGATTATTCTCACATACGAATAGCAACGCCAGCTTCCAAATGCTGGCCATGTTTAGTCCCTCATGAAAGGCCCCGTTGTTGACGGCACCATCGCCAAAAAATGCCACGGCAACATGATTGCTCTTCAGCAGTTTGAAGCTGTAAGCCGCACCTGCCGCTTGCAGAATACACGGTCCGACGATGCCGCTGGTGCCCATCATTCCGACTTCGGGCGCGAACAAATGCATGCTACCTCCCCGTCCCCGAGAGCACCCCGTTGCCCGGCCATACAGTTCCGCAAAGAGTTGTTGCGGTTCAAGGCCCTTGACCAGCGCGTGCCCGTGTCCGCGATGAGTGCTGAAGACCATGTCGCCCTTGTTCAGTTCGGCGCTGACCCCAGTAGCAATCGCCTCCTGGCCAACATAGGTATGGCAAGCCCCGTGGATTAAACCGCGCTGATGCGATTTGGCGAGCCGTTCTTCACAAAGCCGGATCAAAACCATCTGACGATAAAGTTTGACCAAACCCGATTTCCTAACTGGTGGTTCAAGTATGGTTGCTGACATAAATTAAATAGGATTCTCCAGCAGCGCCTTGGCTGCCGGGCGAATGGTGGAAGGTGAATGACGAAAAGTCCAAACTTGGCTGGTGTCTTCGCAAAAGCCTTCGCCGTAATGCGACCGAGGCGTCATGCCGCTTGTAAGGACTGGCGAGAGGCAATTCAACTCGTTGAAGTCGCCCGAAGCGCGGCTCTTGCTGTGTGGTAGACACCTTGATCCATTTTATGCTCCAACATGTCATATTGGTTCCAGTGTAAGTTCTGCATATATAAACCGCCTATGTTTTTAGGCGATTTCCATATCATTTTTCACCGAAGACCCATGTCGCAAACCGTGTCTTACCGGGTTCATTTTTCTGGGTCACCTCGTATGTGACCCGATATCGAGTGTTCGATGCCGTCTCGCACTTTGGGACGGGTTGGATCAAATCCTACCGCTCCGCACGCTGCCGCAGACAGACCCAACCGGTTCGAACGCCATCCATTGGCGACTGGTGGATGAATGATGTCTCATGTCATATGTTGGACCCCATGCACTCTGACGGTCTTACCGAATGGCATCGCGGATTCCCGCGAATGGAGAAGCGTGGGAAGAATATTACGAACCTTTGCCGCTACACAGTCGCTGGTCAGCTTATAACGCCTGACTGGGAAGCGGACGTCTTCAGGGGGAGGGGTTCGGACGGAACAAAAACCCCTTCCGCGGAGATACTGCGGAAGGGGTGAACCCAGACCCATGAACCCAGACCTAGTTACAAATCATCTCAACTGCGGTTTCCTTCTCTTGGCCAGAGTACACATTTTTCATAAGATTGCTCCTGATTACTGATGTGGTCGTTTCTGGTCGTTTCACTGTGGTAGCACCACAACACAACGACCGTTGGTCGTCTCCCGTTTTTCGTTCATTTTTCGTTCTTTTTTCAACGTGTAAGAGTACTAACCCAAATTTCATGGATGAGGTGGGGGTGGAGGCGTAAGGCGTTAATTTGCAGGTCAACCTTCAAAAAGGTCTCCACTACATTTTTGACTTCGTCTCGCGGCGTTTTCTCCCCGGACCAGTCGGCGCCGAGCGAATGCGCGGCGGGGGTTGCGGCGGTAAGTCCCAGCCGATTTTCTCCAGCACCAACCGTTGCGCCGGCTCGGGTTGGGTGTAGCGCGGCAGCACCAGTTCCCGTCCGTCGGCCAGCGGCAGATGCACGTCCAACATCAAGATCGCCGAGAGCGTCGCCAGCACTTCCCGCGGGGTCAGGCCCGGCGCGTGGGCTTCCAGGCGCTTGCGCAACGTGACCTGCAGGCAGTAGGCCAGAAAGCACACTAGGATGTGCGCCTCGATCCGCGGCTCGATGTGGTGACGGACCGGGCGCAGGTGCAGGTCGCTCTTCAAGGTCTTGAAGACGCCTTCGATCTCGCCCAGTTGCAGGTAGCGTTCCCAGAGCGGTGCGGCTTGGTCGCCGGCGCCAAAGGCGCGCAACAAGGTGTAGCCGTCGCGTTCTTGGGCTTGCTTCAACTTGTCTTTCAACAACTCAAACTGGAAGGTGTCGGGGTTGACCGGCTGGCGCGCCTTGGGCAGGGTGATCTTCACGAAGCGCCACGCGCCGCCGGCTGCTTGGTGCGCGGCGCCCAGTTTGTGCAGCAGGGTGTCGCGTTTCCAGGGGCGCTGGCGCACACGACGCAACGCGCGCAGGGTGCGCAAGAGCCGCGCGAGTTTGCGTCGGCGCATCGCCACTTCTTTGGCGCGGCGGTCCTGGCTTTGGACCAGCACATACATTTCTTCGCCGTGGGCCAGGAGTTTGACTTCGATCCCGTCGCGCAGTTTTTGCCAGGGAACTTTTTCGAACTCGGCGGCAAATTGTTTCCAGCGGGCGCGCGGCGCGCCGACCAGATAGGAGACGGGCGGATCGCTGGCGCGCATTTCGGCCAACACTTCTTCGGTGGGAATGCCCCGGTCCATGACCCAGATGCGGTGGGCCTTGCCGTATTGGGCTTCGATCTTTTGGAGGAACAGGCGCAGCGTGGTTTTGTCGCTGGTGTGGCCGGGCATGATTTCGTAGGCCAGCGGAAAGCCTTCGGCGCTCAGGACCACGGCGATGACCACCTGCCGACAGTCGGGACGCCGGTCGCGGCTGTGACCGTGTTTGGCCTTGGGCGCTTGCTCCATCTGGCCTTCGAAATAAGTGCTGGTCAGATCGTAAAGCAGCAGATCGTAGGTGGCGCCGAAGAGGTCCTTCCAGCGGGCTTGCAAGTGCGTGAACAGCGCGGCGCGGTGCGCGTCCAGGCGGTCCAGACATTCGTAGAGGCGGTTCTTGGCGGCGAGGGCGAAGTCCTCATCCAGCAACTGGTCCATGGCGCTGGAGAGAAACCAGCGACGATGCAAATGCCACTTGCTGCCGGGAGACACCAGTTGGCGCAGGGCCAGCAGTTCGAGGACTTTGAACCACGGCACCTGGGCTTTGCCGTCGGGCAGGCGCTCGCGCCAGAAGGGAGTCAGTTGAAGTTCATCCCACAAACGGCAGGCCAGCCAGCAATCGCCGAAGGCGCGCGGCTGTTCGAGGGTCAGTTCGGAGAGTTTGACCTGGAGGCCGTTGAGGATGTCGGGCGGGATGGTGCGGTCTTCGGGGAAGAGACAGATTTGTTCGGTGAGCTGGGTGGCTTCGTTGAGCGCGTCCAGACTCTTGCGCCAGCCGGCCTGCTGGGTGTCATTGATCTCGCCGAGATACAGGACCGTGCGTTGCGTGGTGTGACCGGCGCGCAGGCGGCGGTTCTCGACGACGCTCCAGTAGCGATGCGTCTTGCCGTCCTTTTTGCGGGTGTTGAAACGCAGGAACATCTTTTGGCGGGCAGCGTATCATGGCGGCGGCCCGCGATGGAAGGGGCTGGGTCTCCACTTGGGGGTTTTGGAAAAGGCGGGGCTTGTCGTGCAAGCCGTTGCGTCGCGCGAAAGGCGAAAAAAACTGAAAACCGCCTCGCATCCATGAAATTTGGGCTAACCCGCTTCACGTCGAGTCAACCAATGCGAAAGTAAGAGGCGGTTAGAGCAAAGGATTTCTGATTTATTGGCAACAGTTTGCGGTTCGAGTCGGGTGCATGAATACCAGAAGGGCCGTGCTTATGGCAGGTGCTTCAAGCGGATTCTGTCGGGCGACTCCTCCAAGTCGGAATTCATCTCGTCTCCGCACCATGATCCATTGCTCTTTCCAAAAGCTCTATCGGGCGCGGTGCTTTTCAGAACCACAATGACGCGAGCTGTGTGAATTCAACCAGCACGACAGGGCCTGAGGTCATCACCCGCTCTTTCGATCAAGCGGACGGAAATCGCCAGGTCTGTCTCGCATCTCCTGGACAAATGACACGAGAACGCCGCCCAACAGGTAGCAGCCCGCGAGTAGTACAAGACACGCACGTTCACTGAAGCCGTGCGTTCTGAGCCAGCCAATGTTGTAGTTGCCGAGGTAGCCGGCGAGGTTGGCAGCCATGTTGATGAACCCAATACTGACTGCCGCGGCCGATGCTGTCAGCGTGACAGTCGGCAAGGTCCAGAAAGGTGAAGGCCAGGAGAACGCGGCGAATCCAGTAAGGCATAACCAGCCCATCACGAGCCAGAATGGCTGGCTGGGGATCGTGCTTCCGATCAGGAACAACGCCGTTAACTCCTGCCCCGCGACGCAATGCCATTTGCGGTCGCCCGTCCGGTCGGAGGATTGGCCGGCGAGGAACACACTCAAGAGGCCACAGGTGTAGAAGAGGCCGCTGTAAAGCAGCGCGTCAGAAGTGGAACCGCGGGATAGACTCTTCACGGTCGTTGGCAGCCAGAAAGTCAGCCCGTAGCCGCCCACGTTCGTCGCGAAGATGCCGAGTGAAAGTAGCCACACGTTCCGCAAACGCAGTGCGTGCCAGACACTCACACGGCCCTTTGCCTCCTTGACCCGGGCTTCGGCTTCGAGTTCGGCGGTGAGATGATTTCGCTCCTCAGTCGTCAGCCACATCGCGTCGCGTGGACGGTCCGTCAGGTGGAACAGCGTCATCACACCGAGCAACACCGCGGGCAGACCTTCTAGAATGAACATCCATTTCCAGCCAGCCAGTCCCAGCCAGTTCACTTTGAGCAACAGCGCCGACACCGGCGCGCCCAGTGCAAGGCTGAATGGCACCGCCATGACCAAGCCCGACAGCGCACGCCCCCGGTCACGGTTGGCGAACCAATGTGTGAAGTAGACGATGATGCCGGGAAAGAAGCCGGCCTCCGCCACGCCGAGCAGGAAACGCGCGATGTAGAATTGCATGGGCGTCTCCACAAAGGCCGTCAACGACGAGATGAAACCCCACGAGATAAGAATCCGTGCAAACCACTTGCGCGCGCTCCAGCGTTCGACGAGTAAAGCTCCGGGGATTTCCAGGATAAGATAGCCGATGAAGAAGATCCCGAAGCCGAAGCCGAACACAGCCTCGGAAAACTTTAGGTCGTCCGCCATTGCGAGCTTGGCAAAGCCCACGTTTGCGCGGTCGAGGTAGGCGACAATGTAGAGCAGGAAAACGAACGGCATAACGCGCCACGCCACTTTGCGGCGGAGCGCGGCAGGATTGATGAGGGGAGATGAAGTCACGAGGGGTCAACCACCGGAGACCTGGAACAAAGCGTCAATTGACGACTGGAACACGTGGGGTGGGCGATAGTTGCCGGTGAGGCTGGCTGATTGCCCATTTTTGTGCGATTCGTGGTAAGTTCTCACTACATGAGCTGCCGCCCATCACACGTGGGCCAACGCAGAGAGCGGCGCAGTGTCATGGAGTTTTCTGATAGTTAATGATTCCTGCCTCAGCCGGTTCATTCTTGAATTCTTCACCGAGCACCGCATGCAAAAGAGCCAACCCACCCACGGCCCGCATGTTGTTGTCCGGCCCATCCACACCGTGTTGCTTTATGCTCGGCCAAGGAAAAGCCCGGCATTCGTGGCTCAATCGAAGTGTGGGTTGAAGTTCAGGCGTCATGCCCCATGGAATGCCCCGCTTGCTGACCCACCCTTTCCATGACTCGCGCGCCAGATCCATCGGATCGAGTGTCTTCGCGGCCGTGACGAACAAAGGCGGATACGAAAGAGGCTCCTTGACCGTGATACTCCGCAGCGCCGCAGAGTGCACCGGTGCGTCGTTGCCCTCCGCCACATGGCTCCACATGCAGCAATGGATCAAGAGTAGAAAGGCAACAGTCTCCTTATTCATGACGGTCTGAACTGTATTGTTTAACGCTTGAATCGGGCTTCAAAATCATCCGGCACTGGCTCGAGTCCTTTTGTCGTATCCGGCTCTGCAAAACGGAGCATGTTGGCCAATAGCCTGTCCGCAGCGGGATGTTTCCCGAGATTCTCGCGGATGCGCAGCGTGTTCAGCACCACCCGGCCGGCTCCCAGTTCATCCACGGAAACCAGCACTCCTGAAGCATACCCGGTGAACGCAAAAACGGCGCCTGCCACCGTCTCGGTCGGCGCATCAGGCCGCGACCAGCCGACATTCGAGATCAACTCGCGATAAAACGTGTAGTCCATAAGCCCGCCCGACGGCAAATCCGCAAAGATCGGATGACGCTTCGCCCAGTCATCCTTGTGATAAACATTGTTCTGCAGGTTGATAAGCGTCCCCTTCTGCCCGATCAATGCCAGATTCGCCAGCTGGCCTGCCGCAGCAAATACATTCGGATCCAGAAACACCGCCGACGAACCTCGCGTAATCCGCCCCGCCAGTTCCTTGAACGCCGGCGCGCCACCAGGCTGTGACACACCGCTGCCGACAAGAATAAGCTCGCGCCCGCTCTGCTGAGCAGCATCGAATTCACGGACCTCAACGTGTCGCTCGGCCAGCCATTTCTGCAACACATCATCTTTGCCCCAAAGCACCACAGGCGTTTTCAACTCGCACTTCTCCACAGGCTCAGAGATGTGGAATACTGCTTCTCCACCGGCCGCAGCCCCGCCTCTTTCAAACGTCGCAACGAAGCGGTACTTTCCAGCCGGCCAGTTGGCGCTGACTTCTTCCGTAAAAGCGGGGGTCGCGAACGGCGCTTCTCCACCTGCGATCCGCACGTTCATCGCCTTGCTGAAAACTTTTTCGGCGTTGGGCCCGAACACTTCAAAACGAACCGGATACTCCCCGGCAGCCAATACGTCTTCATTTGCCAGCACAGCCTCCAATTTCACTTTCGCATTCCGGTAAACGTTCACCTGCTCCGCAAACAGGCACCAACGCAACGGCGCCAGCGCGTCGAACAACGCATCCACCGTCCCGGGCTTCAACTCGCGGAAGGATGTCACCAGCCCTTCGCCCGTGTAGCCCTGGTCCACCGTGCCTGTCATGCTGAACCCCGGAAGCTGCGGATTGGCACGAAGGGCATTGAGGCCCAGCAACCGCTCCCCAGCCATCGCCTTCAAAGATTGCGCAAAATAATCTTCCGGACGGCCAAAACACTCCGCCATCTTCCACCGGTCCCAATCAACCATGAATTTGTCCAGCGCCTGCCGGTAGAACCGCCCCTCCCCGGATGCCGCCGCGCCGCGCTGTTCGTAATGCCGTGTCACGCGCACCAAATCCACCGCGCTCGCGATCCCATACTCGGAAACGAACACCGGCTGGGTGTCATGGCCAAGTTCGCGCAAAAATTTTATTTCTGGCGCGGTATGTGGGACCCACGGATACACGTGCGCATCACCCACCCCTTCAAAGTAAGCAGGCATGGGCGTCGGCTTCGTCTTGGGCGCGCCGGGACGTTCGGCTCCCAGCAGAAGCTCCCACTCCGGCGACCCCGGATTGGAAAGCGAGCCGATCGAAAGTTCGCCATCAAACCGTCCGCTGCTCAAGAGCACCATCCTGCTGTCATCCAAAGACCGGACAAGTGACAAGGTTTTCACCGCATGGCGGAACTGGGGGCTGTCGCCCGTCTCGTTCAGCAGTCCCCAGATCGCGACGCTCGCATGGTTCCGGTCCCGCAGGATCATTTCAGATGTGGACTGGTCGAAACGCGCGGCCATCTGCGGCGAATCCGTATAAAGCTGGCTGGAAAAAGGCTCCTCGTAAACCAGCAGGCCGAGTACATCACACAGATTCAACTGATGCCGCGTCGGCAAGCCGTAAAATCTGATCGCGTTGAATCCCATCGTCTTCACATTGATCAGATCGCGTCGAAGCCAGTCAGGGTCGTAAGCGACATGGATACCAATGGGTGACATGTTCCCGGAAACGGAACTGCGCAACAGGATGCGCCGGCCATTGAGCCGGAAATGGCCGTTCTTAAAACGGAAATCCCGAAAACCGCAACGAGCCGATTGTTCATCAAACCCGTCCATCCCCCGCCACTGCACTTTCACCGTCACACGATAAAGATAGGGATTGTTCAATTCCCACAAACGGGGGTTTTCCACCTTCAATTGTTCCTTGACCAGGGTATCTCCTGATTTGATGGCCGTGACCACCCGTTTCGTCACGACCGTCTGGCCGCCCGCCGCCGGGGACATTGTGAATTCCACGGTTCCTTTATTGGACGAGGGCAACGCGTTTCGGATGTTGGCTTCCACCGAAATGATCCCCGTCGCCGGATTGGCGCGAACGTACATGTCCTGCACGCGCACAGCCGGAGCCGTGAACAATTCCACGGAATCCTCGATGCCACCGTGGTTGTAATCAGCTCCGCTGGAAAATGCGCTCGTCTTGTTCCGATGCGGCGTCTCCTGCAATGTAATGCCGTCGATGCGCTCATCCCCCGGGTTAAGGACGCGCACTGCGATGAGGTTGCTCGTGCCAGGTTTGATGGCCGTGGTCACATCCAACACGAACGGCGTCTCGCCGCCTTCGTGCCCACCCACGGAGACTCCGTTCACCCAAACGTCAGCCTTGTAATCCACAGCCCAAAAACGAAGCAGGTAACGCCCTTTCTTGTGCGGATTGACGGGCGCGACGAACGAACGCCAATACCACGCCACGCCATGATAATCCGGAAAAACATCCTGAATCACCCACGGCACTCGGGTCGACCTGGCATCCACCGGCGGCGTGTTCGCCCATCCTTGATCACGTCCGACGTTTTTCGGGTCGATGCCGAGAAACCACTGCTTTCCATCAAGTGATAACAGTGTTCCGGTGCATGGAACTTCCTGTGACTTGCCTTCTGCGGACGTGGACATGCCAAAGGCAAGCCACACGACTAATAGAAAACTTTCCAGATAGATGAATTTACCCAATTTCATTTATGATTCGATTTGTTATAAGTGATGAGGGCAGAGCCGGGTTGCCTTGAAATGCGGACTGCCAACCCTTTTTTCGATAGCTCGTAACCAGTCATTACTTGAGCAGATGCTTCATCAAGATTCCGCACTAGATAGTGAGTCTTGGAATCGAGACCCCGTAGTTTAAATATGTTTTCGCTATCGCCGTTCTCCGCACGCCTGAACACCTGGACCATTCCTTTGCCGGCTTCAGGCCGATCAAACTGCCAGGCCATCCAGACATCGTTGCTCAAGCTGTAGCTGGTTAACGGGTAGTAGTCGCCGTAGTAATCCGGCGCAACCTGCCGCCACTGGGACACCAACCGACGCACCAAATCAATATTCCGTGGAGGAGTAATTGCCAACTTGAAGGCGACGGGGTCCCCTTCGCGGCGCAAGTCCCAGCAGGGGGTCAGGTGGATGGCCATGCTGCTTCGGAAAATGTAACGTTCTGTTTCTTGACCTGCCGCTGAACGCACCCCCGTGCCGTTGTACGGCATCCAGAGTGAAATCCCATACATGTGACACTGCTGCCCGACAGGTTCGAAGAGGTAGTCGCTACGAATAAAAGGCACAGCCCGACGAAGCGTTTCCAGATCATTCCGCCTGCCACCCTGAGCACACGAATCTATGATCATATCCGGATGTCTCCGGCGCAATTCGTCCCAGAAAGCCAGATATCCGACCACATGCTGGATTTCAGTCACTCCCTTGCGATCCGCAGCGTCATTGGCACGCCAAGAAGGCGTAGGATCCATGTTAAAATCCTGTCGATACAAATCCAGCCCTTGCCCAACAAGCAGCTTATCGAAATGCTCGATCACCCACCGGCGAGCTTCGAGGTTGCCAAGATTCAGCAGTCCGCCGTTGGTGCCTCCCAATATCCATTCCGGATGGTTTTGGGCCAGCCAGGTACCGCCGGAGACTCTCTCGGGCTCGAACCAGGCCAGGGTCTTTACGCCTCTTGAATGTGCGTGATCGGAGATGGCTCGCAGCCCGTGCGGGAACCTATTGGTGTCCACTTCCCAAGTACCCGTATTGGCCCAGTGCCCGACGTTCACGTACCAACCTGCATCCATCCACCAGTAGTCAGGTTTGAGTCCATTTTCAATATAACGGTCGATAAACATCTTTTGATTTTCTTCGGTGGCGCCCTGCATCTCCCAGTATTGATGCGAACTACAGGGCGTGGAGAGAGGAGGCGGCAGTTCTCCGCCCGGCCGCGGTAGGTTGTGAGTGATCATCCAGCGTCGCCAAACATTCTGAGAGTGAATCCAGTCACCCTTCCAAAATTGCAGGGCAATCAGTGGAGCGCGGAGTTCTTCGCCGGGGTATAACGTGAAATGAGTCAAGTCCTGGCCGCCAGAAACACGAAGGGTACTATTACCAGTACGCGTGAACTTGGCAGACCATTGGCCGGGCCAGCCAATGACAACAATGACCCCCGCACCTTGCCACTCGATGTTAAAATACGGGAGGTAGGCGCTTGAGGGTCGCCCTCCTTCCGCAATAAATTGTTTTTCGGTGCCTGGCCCTAATCTCGTCTCGAGCGGTTGATACTCGGATGCGATCATCTGACTTCCAGGTTGGTGATGAAGAACAAATTCGCCTTTGGACCCTCGCTCCAACTGAATATCCAGGGCTTTGATGTTTTCCAAAATCGGCGTATTCACATTGCCGGTGTTCTTGAAATAGAGCGTCCATTCGACGGTGGGGAAATCGGAATAAGTAACGGCTTCCAATCGTACAGACAAACCAGTCTCTGTGTCATTGTACGTTATGGTGTGCCCGGTCCGTAATTTATCCAGTTTTCTGGTCTCCCTTTTGACTTTCCATTTCCCGAGCAAATCCGCTGATGATTTGCCTCCGTAAACGAACGAGAACGGCGGCGGCTCCGCCCGCGCACTTAAGTTTCTCTTGACCCATTTTTCAGCGGTCGCCATTTCCTGGGCTGTTGACCAGGCAGCCGGTGACTGGCCAGCGTAAGTCGTAAAGGCACTTCCAAAAACGACCACTATTAACGGCAAAAGGAGAATTGTGTGTTTCATAATTGTGTGTGTATCATTGCTGCTTTTTATAAGTGATAAGAGCTGAATCGGACTGCCTTACAACATGGATTTTCAGACCCTTTTCCATCAGTTCACGACCATTTATTTTCCGTGACTTGCCGGTATCGATATCCGTTACCGTGTATAGCGATTGTTCATCCAGTCCACGAAGTTTGAAGACCATGGTATGTTGCGCGCTTTCCATACGCCGAAAGGCTTGTACCATGCCACTGCCCGTTTCAGGACGGTCAAACTGCCACGCCATTCACACATCGTTTTCAAGGCTGTAAGGTGTCAGCGGACAAAAATCCCCGAGGTAATTCGTAGCGGCTTGCTCCCGTTCGTGGACCAGACGACGGGCCAGCGGATAATCCAGGTCCTTCCGACGCAAGTCCCAGCCAGCAACAATCGCCGGACACATCTTGCTTCGAAAGGCATACGGCTCAATGGCTCGGATACAGAGGCCATGCCACGGAATCCATGAAGTCAATCTGTAATTGTGGCATTGGTCGCCAATCGGCTCAAAATCCATTCCAAGAATCAACGGAGCCGCCCATCGAAGCGTCTCTAGGTCGATCCTGAAATAATCCAACCGCAGTTGCGGGTTGCGACGCATAAGATCGCGTTTCCGAACCTTCTGAAGCTCAAGCGAATGTTGGGATCCGGCTTTCCTATTCCAGACTTCAACAGCGTGCAGCCCGACCCGACGTGTCTGCCTTGATGGTTCCATGCTATTCGCTTCCGAATGGCTCTATAGTCAATTGGCCTTTGGTTCACCTTAGGGCCTGCTAATCGCGCTTTAACAAAAGAATTTCCGACATGCCAGCTTTGGCAAAGGAAGTTTTGACACCCTCGGACATCAACTGCGCGCCGCCTGCTTTTTCTGACCTGCCGGTATTCAGGCTCGTCAGGGTATAGTGTGCATCTGCCTTCAGCCCCCGAAGCATGATGGTCCTCTCCAGTGCGGGCCGCGCGCTGCCGGCGGAGGACTTGGCCGCCGCCATCTTCTCCACCGCCATGATTGCCGTTTCAGTGTTGAGGTAAAAGCGGACCTCGGACAGACCGCAATCGCCAGCACCCCAAGTGCCGCTGGTCGCCATATCGCCGGTCAACGGATGAACGGTGATCACCACGTACTTTGCAGAGGCGCCTGCAAAATCCGGCCCGGCAAATCCCGCATACTTGGGTGCACCGGTCGCCTTCTTGAACTGGAAGTCGTCCAGTTTCTTCCATTTTCCGGGGTCGGCACCGCCCGTCTCGGAATACTCAATGGTAACGTGATTGAGGCCAGTAGCATTACCGGCGCCTTCATTATTCCAGTTCCACACCCACGTCTTTCCCAAGGGATACGGCTTGTCAAAGGCATAGGCGATCCAGTTCGCCCCTTTAGCTGTGCCCGGATGCGGGGCCGCACCTCCCCCAGCTGAACCCAGCCACATATCTTTCAAACCTGTCCCATGTCTCAGGCCAGTCCCGAAGTCGAGTCCTGCTCCGTTGCAGGTTCCTTGCGCGACGAAACCCCACTGCGAATCGCCAGATGTGCCAGTAATGTTCTTACTGTGCACCACATCAGCAAGAGAGCTGTCGTCGAATGGTGTTGGATTGGGGGCATCATAGGCATTTCCATTCTGGAATACCATCACGACAGATTCCGAACCATCCCGTTTGCAGAACTGGATCGCATCACCCAGATTAGCGTCATCTGAAGCCGGCGGGAAGTGATATACATCCTCGAACAGCAGATGACGGTATTTCTTGTAGTCGGCGATGTTTCTTCTGACCGCTTTGATTGTTTCGGGGGGGTAAAGCGACAAGCGTTCGACCCCCTGAGGACTATTAATCAGGCAACCGAACCCGAAAGCACCAATCATGCGACTACGGATGGTAGTGTTGAGGATATCAGGGTCCTTCTCTTTGTCAGTTTCGGGACCCTTGTACACCCAGGTTTCCAGATAGGGACTGGGATAAACATAGGTGCCGTTGATGATTCTCCGGCGGACAGGCATTGCATCTCCGCTCGAGTCGTCGAGCCAGTTCGCCCGCATGTAGCGTGCTAAACCATAGTCTAAACGACTGCCATAACCGCACTGTTCGATGACGACGTCGGGGAATTTCTGATGGAGATATTGATAAACTTCGTACTCCCCTTGAATGGCGGCTAATGCTCCATCGCCTTCCTGGTGGCCATGATCTTTGCGGTTACAAACAATCCCAGGAAGCCCGGAACCGTCCATCTTGACCCAGTTAAGATCATACCTTTTAACCGCCGATTCAATGGAATCCTTCAAGAACTGCACAACTTTCGGGTCGCCTAGGCAGATTTGTGAGATGGTGCCTGTTACCAGGTTCTTGCCGTCGCGTTTCGCAACCCAACTGTCAGGTATTCGTCCGCCTATTAATGTGGAATCGACCATCTGCGGGGCGAACCAGAGTCCAAACTTCATCCCTGCCTGATGCACCTTCTCCGAGATATTGCCCAGCCCGTGCGGATACTTCCTGAAATCCTCGCGATGCCAGTTTCCCAGACCAGGGAACCAGTCGCCAGAGCCGTTGGTGCACGAACCTTCATACCAACTTGCGTCCACGTAGAAGAGTTCGATCCCCAGACCCGCTGTCAATGGAATCTCGTCGAGAATCGCTTTCTCGTTGCTCCCATCACCGGCCGTGCCCCAGATGTTATAAGTGACCCACGGGTAATTCGGCAACTTCGCCGGTATCACGTTCTGGCGAAGGTGGTCGTGCATATCCCGCAGCGAATCATCTATATCCCCGTGTGACAAACCAAGAAAAACGCGTGGGGACAGCATTTCCTTGCCCGGCATCAGGTCGCGATCAAACCTTTCCAGCGTACATTCAAGTAATACTTGCGCCCCCTGCCGCCGGAGAGTCACCCGCCAGTAACTCTCCCATTTCACGCCCAGAAATAGGATTTCTTTTGTATCCACGTTTTCTATAGCCACCCAACCTGAGGATTCCGGCGCATTCCACGATCCGCCACTCACTGTAAAAGAATCCTTCAGAATCACTTCATGTCGCTTGTAAGTGTCTCGCCTCACCCAATGAACCTTGAGTTTGCCGGCATCACCACGCAGGCACAGGCGCAGCGGTCCGAATTCATGGACTTTGTTGATCGGTTGGTTGCCGTCGTTTCGCAGACGTGCTTGAAACTCCAGAACACTTGTCTCGGGAAAGCTCCCCACCGTCCAGTTGAGTTTTGGGCCTTCGGAAATCGCCCATTCCGCCTTCCATTCCTCTCGGCCTTGCGCCGTCAGTCCGCGGGACTTATTCACTATCCGCAAATGGTCGGGCCAAGCAGTATCATTTCCAGAAAGACACCAAGGACCAACTGGACTGTCCGGGGCGAGCCAATTGAACCCCGTTGTGAGGTTGACCAGTTTTTGCCCCACCAGTTCTCCCTCTCGGACCTCAAAACGGGCAGCAACCCGCCCGCTTTTCACTGTGGTTTGGTTCCGGGCTGAGTCATGCTCGCCGGACGATTGGCACCCTGCATTGCACAGGATAAGGATCAGGCTGAGAGCAAAAGGAATGAACGGCAGCGAAGAGGAAGGCTGGATGATTTTCATAGCATTGAGTTTGGACGGCATTAGCTTTTTAGTTGTTTTTTGAGATTTCATGGTAGTGAGGTATCCTTTCTATTAGTTGTTCCTTGAGATTTTATGGTAACTAAGGACGACCGCTCCCGGTTTGGCCGCAATGGTGATGGGAAGTCCTTGCTCCATCAGTTGGCGGCCCTTCAGCACCTGCGGTCTCTTCCCGTCGAGGTTCGACACGGTGTAACACGTTTCGGGATCAAGGCCACGCAACTTGAATAACGCGGATTTTTGCACACTCTCCAAACGCCGAAAGGCCTGCACCATGCCGCTGCCTGCTTCAGGACGGTCAAATTGCCACGCCATCCACACATCATTTTCAAGGCTGTAAGGTGTTAGCGGATAAAAATCTCCCAGGTAATTCGTAGCCACTTGCTCCCATTCGTGAACCAGACGACGGGCCAGAGGATAATCCAAGTCCTTCCGACGCAAATCCCACCCTGTCACAATAGCCGGACACATCATGCTCCGAAAGGCATACGGCTCGATGGCTCGGATACAGAGGCCATGCCACGGAATCCATGAAGCCAGTCTGTAGTTGTGGCATTGATCGGCCACCGGCTCAAAACCTACTTCAAGTATTAACGGAGCTGTCCGTCGAAGCGTCTCCAGATCAATCCTGAAATGGTCCAGACGCAATCGCGGATTGCGGCGCATCAGTTCATCCAGATACGAGAGATACCCCATTACGTGATAGATCTCGGTTATGCCCTGACGATCCTTTGCATCATTCGCCCGCCAGAATCCGACCGGACCGATGTTCATGTCCTGCCGGTAGATGTCTATCCCCTCGTCCACCATCAATTTGCTGAAATGATCCACCGCCCATCGCCAGGCCTCGTGGTTGCCGAAATTCAGCAACTTATCGGCACCGTTATCGCCTAGAAGCCATTCAGGGTGGTTCTCATAAAGCCATGTCCCGGACGATGCCCTCTCGGGCTGACACCATAAAATACTCTTGATCCCTTTCTGGTGTGCATGATCGGTGATGGCTCGAAGTCCGTTTGGGAACCGTTTTTTGTCAGCTTCCCACGTTCCCGTGATCCCCCATAACGCAACGCTGTTCTTGCTGATGTTGGGTGGGTACCAGCCGGCGTCCATCCACCAGAAGTCCGGCCGCAACCCTTCCTCCACATAACGATCGATGAAGTGCTTCTGGTTTTCCTCGGTCGCATTGACCATGTTGCCAAATTGATACGCACTCGACGCCGCGCGTTGCGGCCCCAACGCTTTGCCTCCGGGCCGGGGCATGTTGTGGGCGATCATCCAACGCCGCCAAACATTCTGCGCGTGGATGCGGTCGCCCGACCAGAATTGCAGCACGATCATCGGGCTTCGGACTTCTTCGCCGGGATGCAATTTGAAGTGAGTCAACTCCTGCCCTGCCCGTACTCTCAGCCCGTTGCCTTCATCGCGCGTGAATTCGATCACAGGCTGTCCCGACCAGCTTAACGCAACGATGACACCGCCACCGGGCAACTCGATGTTGAAATAGGGAAACGGGTCCACCAGCCGACTCGAAAATTTCGGACCGAGTTTCGTTTCGAACAGACGATTTTCCAGCATGCGATTTAAGACGAATTCCGCACCCGATCCACGTCCGATTTGCAGGTCCAACGCCTGGATGTTTTCAAGGATCGGCGTGTCCGCAGAACCGGTGTTCTTGAAATAGATGGTCCATTCAATGGTCGGAAAATCCCGATATTCAACACCGACACAACGCACGACGAGGCCGCTCCGGGGGTCAGTGAATTCAACGGTACGCTCGACACGCTGATCGTCCAGCGTTCGGCTTCGATGCTCAGATTTCCATGTCTTTAAGAGTTCGGCGAAGGGCTTGCCGTCGTAGATAAACGAAAAAGGCGGCTCATTGGAATGAGACCCGAAATCCGCGACCGCAATTTTCGGCGCGGCCTTTTCCGGATCGTCTTCAAATTTGGCGCCAATCCAGCGGCGTGCCGTGACCGCTTCATCCGGGAGCACAGCGACAATTGCCACCAGCCCCACACCTGGCAGCACCTGCTTGCTCTGCACTCCGAACTGGCGGTAGTTGAAATTCGTGCCGGTCCCCACCGTGAGGTCGATCGTATCCCCCTGTTTCACGGAAAGTATCGCCGACCACTCCTGTTCAGGGAACTTTCCGATAAAATCATCGTTGTTGAGCACCGCCCGGCCCGCGAAACCGTCTATGTATCCATCAAACCGTGATGTGGAATTATGAAGCGCATGCACATCGGCGCGCACGCCGGAATCTCCCTGTATCCGCTGCCCGGTGAATCGCGCTTTGACGATCACTTTCCCGGTCACAGGCGAAGTCCACCGCACCACCGCCTTCGCATTTTTGCCATGCCCGCCCGGCGGCATCAAAAGAACCGCGCCCGGCTCCCAATAATAGCCCCATGAACCGAAACCTCCCGGCGAAGTGTTCTGGCTGACAAATCCCGATGGGTCCGGATACGAAGGCAACCCCGCCGCCTGCCGCTTCACTTCTTCACCGGCAAAATTGGCCTCCACCCAATGGTCGGGATACGGAAATTCGCCCGGTGGAGGCAGTCGCGTCAGCATTTCATTCGTGTCCGAACGGGTGGCACACCAGGCACGCACAGGACCAAACCAGCCGGGAGCCCAAAAACCCTTTATCTGAACATCCTTCTGCGTTCCCCAAAGCAGGTCATAAGGGTTGACCTTTGCACCGGGCTTCTCCTGCCAGCCAAACGTCCACACGCCATTCGGGTTTTTATCAACGGAAAAATCGGTCGCAAGCTCCCAGACCTGCGCCTTGCCAAAAGAAACAAAAAGGAAAAGCAAACTCAGCAAAATCACGACCAGGGAAACTCCTCGCCCTTCTGGATTCACCCCAATCACCGAACCATTGGTTGTTTTTGAGATCATAGGATGCATGGGATTCAACGGTCGGTGTTCTTGGTTTCAACTTTCGTGTAAGTCAGAAGGACGGCGTTCGGCTTGTCAGGGATTTGCACCACCAGCCCCTCTTGCATCAATTCACGCCCCGTGAATTGCCGGCTCTTGCCGCCATCAACGTTGGAGAATTTGTACTTCGCCTTCGGATCAAGCCCTCGCAAGTAAAAACGGGACGTCTCGTAAGGACTGTTATGACGTCGAAACGCCTGCACCATTCCGTCTCCAGTTTCGGGCCTATTAAACTGCCACGCCATCCAGACATCCGTGCCTGTGCTATATGGCGAGAGTGGATAGTAATCTGCTAGGTAATAAGGTGACAACTGTTTCCATTGCGCAAACAGCCGCCGTAGTAACACATAATCAAGATCGTTCCTTCTGACATCCATACAACACGTCATGGACGGACACATGGCGCTCCGAAATGGATACCGGTCGTCCAGGCCGAACGCTTTTTCCCCGAAACGGTCCCTGCCAGACGTCATGATGGATTGCCCTTCCACGAACGGCGTCATGGACTCGGTCTGGCTCAAGATGTTCCACAGATTCTCAAAATCCTTGCGCCGGTCTTTCGCACTGGTCACATCCATGAAACCCGTGCCGTAATAGGGAAGCCATAAAGCGATCCCGTAGGTATGGCATTGCTCGCCAATGGGCTCGATGAGGTAGTCGCTGCGTGTCCGCGAAACGGCGCGGCGCATGGTTTCAAGGTCGTTACGCCGGCCGCCGCTCGCGCAGGCATCAATCGGCATGTCCGGATGTCGTCGCACAAGTTCGTCCCAATAAGTCAGGTGACCGGTGACATGCCTGATCTCGGTCATCCCTTGACGGTCAGGTGTATCACGGCTGCGCCAGAATCGGAGCGGGTCGATGTTGCTGTCCTCACGATAAAGATTGATCTGCTGTTCCGTGATGAGTTTGTCCACATGGTTGATTATCCACCGCTCTGCTTCGGGATTACCGAAGTCCAACAGGTTGTGAGTCGCTCCTCCGCTCGTGGGTGTTGGGATGACCCAATCGCCGTGGTTCTTTATCAGCCACGTGTCCTGCGCAACCCGCTCGGGCTCGAACCAGACAAGTGTCTTCACACCGCGTGAACACGCGTGATCGTTGATCGCCTTCAATCCACGCGGGAACCGTTGCAGATCGACCTCCCACGTCCCGACTTTCGCCCAGTTCGATGAGCATTGATACCAGCCGGTATCCATCCACCAATAATCAATCTTCAAACCTTCATCGAGATAACGATCGATGAACTGCATCTGGTTCGCTTCATTGGCATTGATCATCTCGTTGAATTGATGCGAACTGCAGGCGAACATGGCGGGAGCCAGTTCCTTTCCGCCGGGTCGCGGCACGTTGTGTTTGATCATCCAGCGACGCCAGATGTTCTGAGCATCAATCCAATCTCTGCCGCCCCAGAACTGCAACACGATGAGAGGCGAACGCATCTCTTCACCGGGATGCAGTTTCAGGTTCAAAATCTCCTGCCCGCCCCGCAAACGAAGGCCGTTGGTCACATCCCGCGAAAACTCCGCCACCCATTGCCCCGGCCACGCCACTACGGCGATCATCCCCTGCTGGTCCCACTCAAGATTGAAGTAGGACCAATCGGCGCTCGTAGGCCGTCCACCCTCGCCTTGGAACCGTTTGACTGCATTTCGCGGCAGCAACGTCTGATGCGGAGCGAAGTCGGTCAGGTTCGCCGGTGAACCTGTGGCGTGATGCAGCAGAAACTCCGTTGCGCTCTCACGCTGCAACCGGATGTCGAGCGCTTGGACATTCGACAGGATCGGCGTGTCCTGCGTGCCCGTGTTCTTGAAGTAAAGCGTCCATTCTACCGTAGGGAAATCGTTGTATTCGACGGCCACACACCGGATCTCCAAACCCGTCTTGGGATCGGTGAAAGTTACGGTCTGCTCACTGCGATTTTCATCGGTGGCCCTGGAACTTTGAGCGCGTTTCCAATCAGCCAACAGATTGCTGGAAGATTGCCCGCCATAAACGAAAGAGAATGGCAAAGCGCTTATACCTTGAGCGAACGCGCCGGCACGCCAGCGTTGGGCAACGGTCAACTCGCCGACCGAGGGCGCGACCGGACGCGCTGTCTGAACCAGACCCGTCAGCAAGAAACTGACGATACAAAAGCGAACAGAAGCAACACGGATCAACCTGCTCCCAAAGGTACGGATCGAAGTCGCCTTATTGAATCCGGTCCTGATGGTCTGGAAAATCATAAGGACAGTGTTGATTTGCAATTTGATTGTGTCACCGGTCACTTGGAAACCAGCCAGCCGGGGTCGAATCAAAACCGGTAGCGTAACCCTTTTGCGATGAGCATGCGCCGGGTTATTTCTGCGCGCTGCAACGTTCCTGGATCCAAGCAATATCGGGATTATTGGGTGAGTTGCCGTAGGTTGGTATCCACGCCCCTTTTACAATCGGTGGCTTGGTGCGAGGATCGATCCACTTTTTAATCTCCGCGTGGCCATCCGCGAAGGACAAACCACCGGCTCCATTATGATAGCTAGCAGGATAATTTGCGATTTTGATGCTGCTCCCAACATCAACCATATCCACGCCAAAGTATCCATCATCAATGCTGTCCTCGCGCTCATCGATAAAGACGAACGCCTTGGATGGCGGAGGATTCATGATCTCTGTTAGCTTTCGGGGATTGTTGAATAGCTCAATTGGCGCATAGCCAAAATCAGAGCCATTTATCCTGCAGTTCATTGAGACGCTACGAACTCGGGGGTAGGTCGCATTTTTGATCACGGCAACGCTGTTGTCACCCGGACATTTGTAGATGCCGACAGATGTGTTATAGGGCCAGAGCTTTCCCTTAGGAGGCATGAGGTTAGTCACATTAGTGTTATCGGGATTGTTTACGTAGGGAGCCAACCACCCAGCGCACCAACCTTCACCATAACCATAGATGTTGTTGGCTACGAGTTGGTCGTTGTTGTCGCCCGAGTACATGAACCACGCCAACTGCAACTGCTTCAGGTTACTCATGCAGCTAATGCCCTGGGCCTTTTGTTTAGCCTTGCCCAGCACCGGCAACAACAGACCGGCCAGGATCGCGATGATGGCGATAACGACCAGGAGTTCGATCAACGTGAAGGCTATTGATTCGAAAAACGCAAGGGCGCCGGGTTGACCTGGTTGAATCGGTTTTCTTTGCAATTTCACTTTCATTTCTCTCTCTAGCTCCACAGTTTAGACATTCAATGTGCCCCGCTTCTGCTTCTGAATATTTTTGACCACCCGAGCGCGCTAGACGCGCCCGGCCCGATCGTGCTTCGATCCGAAAAACATCACGACCAATCGCTATTGAGCAATTCGAAAAAACTGAGCCGTACCTGATGGCGCATTTGTGTACGGGCTGGTCGAGCCAGGGATGTCGGTGAACGGACCGGTGACCGCCGGTGCTGACTGTAAGACACCGCCACCCCACCAAGTCAGTACCACGTTGCCACCCGAGCGCGCGATGGCAAGCGTGGGGGCGCCCGCAAAATACTTCTGATACAGGTAGTTCTCAACACTGGCCCGTTGGGCGTCATCGACCTTTGAATAAACCAGAATCTCGGCAATGTCCCCCACGAGGAATTGTGCGCCACCGAAGAAAAGCATTCCGACAACAGTGAATGTACTGCTATATGAGACTGTCAAGTTAGTCTCACTTCCCACCAGAGTCCCATTAACATAAAGCTTCTTGTTGCCATCAAAGGTGCCGGTGAGCTGAGTCGGAACGTGATTTCCAAGACTGGCGCCCACCGGTTCCATGCTGTGAACAGTAGTGCCGTCGAAGGTGACAAATTTAACACGCCCGGGGACTCCGTCACTGATGCCGAAGGCCAAACCGGCCCAGTTCGCGATGAACTCTGAGGAGGCGACGCCGTTATTGACACTGCCGACTACGTAAACGCTGAATTGATTCAAATTGAAATCGGCGGGATTATCCAAGATAAAGCCGGAGGTACCGTCGAATCTAACTACCGGATTCGGGCCGGTGTTGAAGTTGGCCACCGCCAATTGGGGCGATCCCTGGGTATCGGCACCGGAGTGCTCTAGGGGCGCACCAGATAGATCGGTCCAATTGGTCGCGCTGTGCCCGTCCGGTTTGGTGGAAACCCCCTTATCGGCTGCCAGCCACAACACCAGATCACTATTGACGGGCGGCAGGGCCGAGGAGGCAGGCACTGACACTATCACCTGCGAGTTGTTGGCAATCGAATTGCCTAGCAAGTCTGTAACATGGTTGACCGTGAGGGTAGGAGCTGACATCGCCGCAATTCCGGCATTGAACCTCAGGACCACATTGCTCGCGTTCAGCCCCATCGTGGCTTGCAGAACCGTCAGGCCATTGTTGATGGAATAATTGGTAGCTACCGTAGCCGTAGCCGGCGAGACTGCCTCATCAAAAGAGACGCTTACTTGGGTGGGCTCCAAGTAAGCTCTCCGGGCCGAAACTAAAGTGGGCGGGGTGTTGTCCACAATGACCGTTAAAACCGCATTACTGCTAATCGCGCTACTTGGCACGGAGTTGCTTAAGCGAGCCTGGAATAGACTACCTTGGTCCGCACGCGCCACGCTGGGAATAGTGTAAGCGGTGTTGGTGGCATTTGGGATCGGTTGGAAAGTGTTGGTGCCACCCAGATTTTTATACCACTGGATGCTCACTGGCGGAGCTCCATTGAAGCCCACCTCGAAAGTAACCGGCTGAATAATTTCGTTGACACTTTGACTCACTGGCTGGTGGTTGATAACGACCGGGCCTGAGCCCATCCCGAAGTATTTCTCATTCAGGTAGGCCCACACCTGAGCGTCCTGCGAGTCTGAAACGCCGGAGTAAATTAATAACTCGGCGATGCTGCCGTTCATACGTTGACCGCCAGCGTCAGTAAGCTGACCCACATTTGCATGAGTGTCCGAGCCATACGCAAGTACTACTCCCGTCTTGGATCCCACGACATTAGTTCCCACAAACAGTTGCTTAACGCCGCCAGCGCTCGCATAGGTGGCGGTCAGCAGGTAGGGCGTGCCGTCTGGGTTAAATACCGAGGCTCCGCCCGGCTCCATACTGTCATCCGGCGGTGCGGTATACCATTTCACATAGTCGGCCGCGCCATCACTGATTCCCAGCGCCCATCCCGTACCAGGCTGATAATTGGAAACAAAAACTCTGGAGTAGCTGGACGCCGCTTCGCTGACGACGATGTAGATCGTCATATCCGTCAATCGCAGATCAGCATCATTGAGCAGTGTAAAGCCGGTCGAAAGGCCATCAAAATTAACGACCGGGTGCGGACCATTGACGAAGTTATACGTGCCCAACGTCGGCGAGCCAACGGCGGTTCCATCGTGGTTGAGCGCGCTTCCCGCCTGGTCGGCCCAGGCGTTTGCGGTTCCATCGACATTCGTAATCAAGCCAGTGTCTGCTTTCAGCCAAAGTTTAAGGCCAGCGTTGGGTGGCTCGACCGCTCTAGCCGCCTGCAAGAAGAATAAGTTAAACAACATACTCGCCAAAAGTACAATAATATTGGTATTAGTTTTCATATGGGAACCTCCGAAAACTACTTTTCGGAGTTGGGTTGATCGTTGCAGTTCGATTTTCGGTGTGACTGATTTCATAGCGGCTCCTTCCGTTCGTGTTCTCCTGACGTTAGATCCTTCGTGGTTGATTGGTTTTTGGTCGTTTCTGGTCTTAATCTTCGCTTTTCAGGCGGCGGTTCGTGGCAGCAGCTCCAACCGCACAATCTGTTCGTAGCGGGTCAGGTTGTAGATCAGGTTGATCAAGCCAATTGCCGCCGCAGGCCCTGTGTGAGCGCAAAAGTCTTGCCGAATGCAAGGACAAGGAACGGCAAAACGAATTATGGCTCACACAAGTCATGGTCGTGATGCTTACATTGCACGATTTATAAAGTGCGGCGTCCGTTTTTCGGCTGAATAACTTCTTTTTTCTTTCTTCATTTTGCGGGTGAGATTGCGGCTGAAAAATTGACGCGCGCCCCGTCTTCGGTGACCAGTGCGGCCAGATATTGAGCTAACCGTTGACCGCAAATCGCGCCAACTTTGACCTGAACCCGGACCGCGCCAACACTTCCGGGTTGACGACATTTTCCGGCGCTTCACCGCGCGCGGCGCGGAGGATGCCTTCGGCCATCGCGACGCTCACCAGCCGCACTACGCGATGCGTCGTCGGCAGCCAGTGCGGAGTGAGGATGACATTATCCAGGCCAGTCAGTGGATCCGTAGCGGCGAGTGGTTCATGCGCGAAGACGTCCAGCCCCGCACCGGCAATCCGCCGTTCCTGCAACGCGCGCACCAATGCGCCGTGTTGTACGAGTTCACCGCGTCCGGTGTTGATGAAATAAGCCGTGGGCTTCATCAGCCTGAACTCGCGTTCACCCATGAAGCCGCGCGTTGAAGCAGCGAGCGCGCAGTGCAGACTGACGTAATCCGACTCCCGCAGGAGCGCATCGAGACTTACCAGCTCAACCTTGTGTGCCGTCGCTTCCTCGGGGCGGCAGTGGCGCGAGTACGCCAGCACTCTCATGCCGAACGGCTCCAGCAGACGAATGAGTTCCCAAGAGATTCGCCCCAAACCCACGATACCGAGCGTCTGGCCCACGAGGTCGTCACCCGTGACGTTCGCTTGGTTGCCCCAATTGCCGGAGCGGGCCATGCGTTCCTGGGCGGACAGTCGTTTCGCCAACGCGAGGATGAACAGCATCGCTGCGGACGCCGTGGAATGGGTGAGCGAGGCGGGCGCGTTAAACACGGCTACGTCGTTCTCCGTGCAAGCGGCGAGATCAATCTTGTCGGTGCCCACACCGGCGCGACCAATGACCACGAGCCGGTCCGCCCCCTTCGCAAATGCCGCTCGCCGCACGTAGGGGCGGATGAGCACGATCCCGTCGGCCGCCGCCACGTGGTGCGGTTCGAGTTGCATGTGGTAAAGCTTTTCCCCATAAGCCGCCCCAAGCGTGACGGGGGACTGGTCCATGAGGAATCCGTGGCGGACATGCGGCGCGGTTTGCAGCATGTCCTCACCGAAATAGCCCGTGGCGACTTTGCCGGTGGCATCCAGAAAATCACCGGAATAGAAAACTTCAAATGGGCGCATGACCGGCTACCAGTTCTTGAGGTCGTTTTCCGTCGTGATCTCAACGCGCGCGTTCGGTCGCGACGTGAAATCATCGCGCAGCCGCGTGCCCAGACCGGGTTTTGCTGGCAGGGAAAGATGACCGTCCGCAATCGGGATGTGGTCCGTGACCACGTCGCCATACCAACCTTCCTCGTAGGTGTAACTGCGCACGGTTTCCATGATCAGCGCGTTCGGGATGTGCAGCATCAGATGAGCGGCGGCCCACAGACCAACCGGCCCGATGGTGTCGTGGGACGTGATCGGCAGGAAGTAAGTATCGGCCAGGCTGCAAATTTTGCGTCCCTCGGTAATGCCGCCACCCCAGGAGAAGTCCGGCATGATGATGTCCGCGGCCGGTTTCTCGATCCATGGGCGGAAATTGTAGCGGGTGAAAACGCGCTCGCTCTGACAGATGGGAATCTTTGTGGCCTGCTTCAACCGCACGTATGCATCCACGTTGTCCGGCGGCATGATTTCCTCCAACCAAAGAATGTCGTAAGGCTCGAGCGCACGAGCAATGCGGGTCGCGGTCGGCAAATCCCAGCGCGCGTGACCTTCAATGGCGATGGCCATGCGATCGCCCACGGCGCGACGGATGTCCTCGACGATGCTCAACCCCTGCTTGAGGTCGTCGTTGGAAATCGCGTGGCCGAGCACACCGGCGGCGGTCTTGCCGCCCCAGACGACGTAGGGCGCGCGCGGATCCGCCGGACCGGAGAGCGTGGCGCCGAACTGGTCAAACGGCCAGATTTTCATGGCCCGGATGCCTTGGCGGAGGAGGTCTTCCGCCAGTTCGCCCGCGCGCCCTTCCAGCCACAGGTCGAGGTCGGGATATTTTCCGTAACCGACACAGGTGTTGTAAATGGGCACGCGCTCGCGATTGCGCCCCCCCAGCAAATTGTAGATTGGCTGCCCCGTGTGCTGTCCTGCCAGGTCCCACAGCGCGATGTCCACGGCTGAAATGGCGCGCATCTCCGCGCCGGCGGAACCGCAAAAGTTCACCAGCGAAAACATGTTGTTCCAGTGGTTCTCGAGGTTGAGCGGGTCGCGGCCAATCAGCAGCGGCGCCAACACGTCGTGAATGACCGCCGCCACCGCCCGTGGCGTGTAATAGGTTTCGCCGAGGCCCACGAGTCCGTCATCGGTGTAGATGCGGACCCAGAGATTGTTGGGCAGCGCCTGCCGGGAGCGGGGGTTGTGCTTCAACCATTCCGATTCCGGCACCGCCTGAAACCAGATGGTTTCAATCTTGGTGATGTTCATGTTGTGACGGTTATGAGTTTAATGCTTTCAAGGGAGTGAAGCGACTGCCTTTGTCCGCGTCACTTCACCTGCTTGTAAGTGATGACCAACGCGCCGGGTCGTTCGCGGATCGTGACGAGCAGGCCGCGCTTCATGAGTTCCTCGCCGGTCAAGGTTTGCACCTCATCTGGGCGGTCGAGATCGGTCACAGTGTAGCGGGCGGCAGAATCCAGTCCACAAAGCTTGAAACGTCCCGCCTCGAAATTGGAATCCGGGCGGCGGAACGCCTGCACCACGCCTTCGCCAACTTCCGGACGATCATATTGCCAGGCCAGCCAAACGTCATTCGCCAGATTGTAGGGGGTCAGCGGATAGAAGTCGCCCAAATAGTTCGGACCGATCTGTTTGAGTTGCGCAAACAGGCGGCGCGCGAGCTTGTAATTCAGATCCTTCTTCCGCATGTCGTAGCAAAGGGTCAAACTCGGCGACATGTTGGCGCGGAAGCCGTACGCATCAACGTCGGCTTGGCCGTTTTGTCCAATCGCTGAATGCCCGACCACATAGCCGGCACCGTGATACGGGATCCACGAGGCGAAGGCGAAGTGATGGTTCTGCTGGCTCGTCGGCTCAAAGAGAAAATCGCTCCGAATCAACGGCACGGCCCGCCGCAGGGTTTCAAGATCATCGCGCCGGCCGCCCGAGGCGCAGGAGTCAATGCGCAAATTGGGATGGCGCTGGCGGAGTCCGTCCCAGTAGGCGAGATAGCCCTGGACGTAGAGGTTCTCGGTCATGCCCTGGCGATCGGCGGAATCGGCCCCCAGCCAGAACGGGAGCGGATCCATGTTGAAGTCCTGCCGGTAGAAATCAATGCCCTGTTCCCGCAAGGTCCGGTCCACATGATTGATGAGCCAACTCAACGCCTCGGGATTGCCGAGGTTCAACAGACTGCCCGGACCACTGCCAAAGGCGCCACCTTGCGGCGCGGCGGGCGTCTTCGCCTTTTTCGAGAGCAACCATTCGGGATGATTCTTGCCGATCCAAGAGTTGGCATCACCCACCCGTTCGGGTTCGAACCAGACGATGGTTTTGATGCCTTTGGCGCGGGCGTGGTCGCTGACCGCGCGGAGTCCTTTGGGGAAACGCGCCGCATCCGGTTCCCAAGTGCCGGTGTTCACCCACTCGCCGCCACAGGGATACCAGCCGGCATCCATCCACCAGTAGTCCAGTTTCATTCCTTCTTCGAGATACCGGTCCACGAACAACTTCTGGTTCTCCTCATTGGCCTGCGTCATCTCCTTGAACTGATGGGAACTGCACGCGACGATCTGCGTGGGTGGCAGTTTTCCGTCAGCCGTTCGCGGGAGATTGTGCGCGAACATCCAGCGTCGCCAGAGGTTTTGGGCCGTCACCGTGTCCGTTCCCTGCCAGAAGAGCATTGCGATCAAGGGCGAACGGATCTCCTCGCCGGGTTTCAGGGACAGATGGGTGAGTTCCTGGCCGGCCGTAATGTGCAGACCACGCTCCGCGTCACGCACGAACGAACCAGCCCACTGACCCGGCCACCCGATAGCGAGAAATACTCCGCCGCCTGGCATTTGCAGATTGTAGTAGGGAAAGGCGGCGTTGGTTGGTCGTCCGCCGAAGGGAGCAAACCGTTTGGTGGTCTTGGCTTCCAGAGTTTGGTGAAAAGGCTCGAAACTGTCGGTCGCGCACCAGTCGCCTTTGGTGCCATGAAGAACGAACTCACCACCCGGACTTCGCTGGAAGCTGAGATCCAATCCATGCACATCTTGTATGATCGGTGTGTTCTGCTTGCCCGTGTTCTTGAAGTACACCGTCCACTCGATCGCCTGGAAATCCTGATACTCAATACCAACGCAGCGCACCTGCAGCCCCGTTGCCGGGTCGGTCCAAACGATGCGTCGCTCCGTGCGTTGGTCGTCGAGCTTGCGCGAAGAACGCTCCTGTTTCCACTGCCGCAGCAGCTCATCTGAGGATTTGCCGGCGTAAGTGAAAGAGAAGAACGGTTCATCAAAATACTGGCCGCGTTTGAAATCAACCCTGAGCATCTGATCACCGGCGAACCCGACGATGCTCAAGCAGAAAATCAGACAAAACGTTGCGACGAAGAGCGGGAGCTTTTTTAGGCAGTTCATAGGCATTGGCGGTGCGCGTTGTCGTTATTATTCAGCGACCGTAAGGAAAAGGCACGGCTGAAAATGTCACACCCGGACACTGGCCTGCGGGACTTCCGGGATTCAATATTGTGAGGATTAAAACCTAAGGCACTTTAGCACACCATCGGTTTCCGGCTGAATTCCTCCTGTTTTTCCGATCACGATCGGAGCGATGGTTCACAGCCGACAATCCTGTTGTCCCGAACGGAGGTGAATGGTTTTCATCTCAAGGTCATGCACAGCCCGGATGTAGCGCACCGTGCGGCTGCGAGCGCGCATCAGAAGCGAGTGCGTGACCGCCGTTTTGCCGAGCAATTTGACGCCAGGAAGCAGCGGACTATCCGAGATGCCGGTGGCACAAAAAATGGCACTTTCACCAGGCACGATTTCTTCCGCCCGGTAAACGCGCAACAACTCGGCGTCGGACAGGTTGCCGCGCAATTCCTTTCGCTCGGCGTCAGTGCGAAACCACATCCGCATCTGGATGTCGCCCCCCAAAGCGCGTAAAGCTGTGGCGGCCAGAATCCCTTCTGGAGTCCCGCCGATTCCGACGTAAAGGTCAACGCCTGATTCAGGCAATGCCGGAGCGACGGCCGCAGCAATGTCGCCGTCAGATATCATGCGGAGTGTGGCCCCAGCCTCGCGGATTTGCTTCACGAACGTTTCGTTTCGTGGCCGGTCCAGCACCAAGACCACCAATTCAGGAATGCGCTTGTCGAGGAATCGGGCCATGAATTTCAGGGTCTCTGCCAGCGGCTGGTCAAGCCAGTTATTGGTTGGGCTGAAGCTCGCGATTGCTCGCGCAACATGCCGGCCGAAGGCCAGTTTGTGCGAGTAATATGCCGGTAATGCCAACATGCGCGAACTGACACCGGCGACAGTCTGCGTGGCCCCGATGACCGAAATCGAATTGGCCATGCCTCGAGCAACGTTGCTGGTGCCGTCAACCGGGTCGAGCGCTATATCAAACCGTGGCGAGCCGGGCTTCCATGTCCCCAGGCACTCGCCATGGAAGATGCCCGGGGCATTATCTTTCACCCCTTCGCCAATGACCACCTCCCCACAGATGTCAACGAGATCAAATGTGCCGAGGATCGCGTCGCACGCAGCGGCGTCGGCACTTTCCTTGTCGCCGCGTCCGACCCAGTGGATGGCGTTCAACGCTGCGTTCTCCGTGGCGCGTACAAACTCGAATTCAATCGAATGTTCGGGGTCGTGTTCGACCAAAGTGCTATTGGCTGCAACTTCTGCGCTCATAAACTGTTTTGAATGTGGCTTAGAACCTCATAGAGAACTCTTTCAGGCCGTTGTTGTGAGTTCACTGTGCAAACTACTGCAGGCCGGTAGAAGTCCAGCAGGGGCTGGGTCGTGTTGTCAAAGACATCCAGCCGGTGCCGGATGACTTCCTCCTTCGCGTCATCGAGGCGGTTCGCGCGCAGTGCCCGGCGGCGGAGGCGGGCAACCAATTCCGAACGGTTGGAACACTGCAGATCAAACACCGCCTCCACCTGAACGGTTTCTTCGAGCAGCCGGGCTTGGGAGGTGTTGCGCGGAATACCGTCAAGCACCAGCTTGTCAGTTTCCGGATTAAAAGAACCCGTTTGTACGCAGTTGTGGATATAGGTTCGCCAGAGTTCGATGGTAATATCGTCCGGCACGAGTTCGCCCTTTCGCGAAAACTCGGCAATTTTTTGTCCGAGTGGAGTTGTTGGATCAATGGATCGAAAAACGTCACCGCAGGAGCAATGAAAGAATCCGGGCAACGTGCCAAGCGCTTTACCCTGCGTTCCTTTCCCGCAACCCGGAGCACCAAAGAGTATGTAGGCGTTGTATTTTTTCATTCCGGTCGCTCACGCAATAGGCAAGGAGATAGACTCGGCCACGTTTCTGCGATGACTTAGCACGCACGCGATTGTAAGTGGATTGCCAACCGGAGCTTTCGATTTTTCAAATAAGTCCGTCGTTTTTTGAAAATTGTTTCGAATGCCATTGTGAAAACGTCCAAAGTTTTTCTTTTTCCCACAAAACCATTGTGATTTCATAACTGCTAGCAGCCTGTCGGACTTAGGCGCAGAAAGATTTTTGAAAATGTTTTGAACAAAAAGGTGCGCGAAGGATCCAACCCTGCATGCCTGTACGTTTCGTCAATCTCGACCGCCAGACGCCGATGTTCCTGCCCTGCGATCTG
>JACQFP010000025.1 GCA_016200005.1 Verrucomicrobiota bacterium
CGATGAAGCTTTGAATTGATGAACACCAAAGATTTTCTCCGTCTCGGCGTGCCGTTAGGACGGCGACACGCCTGGCGACGGATTTTGTTTCCAAATTCATCCTCGGCGGCGGCGCGACCGGGAGCGCGGAATTTATTCCGCTTCAACGCGCAAAGTTGTGAGGCGCTGGGAAACAATTGTACCGGCTGGTGTTCGTGAGTTGAAGCGGCGTGAACGCCGCGCGCCGTTTACCGCACTCGAGGAGGTTGTTGAACTTGGCGCGCCCGGCGTGAGTCGAACACGCGACCATCTGCTTAGAAGGTATCCCAAAGCGCTATTTTTATTAGCTTTTACGCGGTTTTTCTAAGAAAGTCAACGGGTGCGTTGCAGTGCAGGGGTCGTGCGGAGGCGAAGCGTTGGACTACTTTTGGACTACACTTCCCATTTGATTGCCTTCGAGTGCAGACACGTCTCCCAATGGCCTCGCACGACACTGCTTTTCCACTCTGCAACATCATTTCTGGATTGTTTAACTCGGCGTTCCGGTCAAGAGGTCAAGTCCGTCATGTGCCGCTGCACCGTTCAATTGAACAGCAAATTGGTTCCGCGGATTCGCGTTCTTCGCCACTCGGATCGTCCGCGTCGGCGTTATTCTCGGACACTTGCGCCGATTGCTGATCACGGTTTTGTGCTTGCCTCTGGTCAGGCGGGGAATGGAACCCACGCAGATCCGTCATAAGCAGATCTCGCGGCGACACGTGAAAAAATCGGGCCAGCTTCGCCACTTGGTGCGGGTTAGGGTCTGTGCCGCCTAATAGCGTGCGTTGAACTCTTAATTCTATCCCGCAAGCTTCACCCAGAGGCGTCGGTGCCATTCCGGATGAGTTGATGAGGTGTTCGAGATTCGTCTTGAAGAATGGGGTCACCGTGATTTCGGGCCGAGCCGGGTCGGCCAGTTCAGCAAGGCTGATCCCAAGTGCTCGTGCGACCTCCGTGAGTAGATTGCGGTCAATGCGGCGCGACCTTGCTTGAGCGTAAGCGACCGCGGACATTGGCGAGATGCCCGCCATTCGCGCAATTTCCGCCGGATACAAGCCTCGTTCCCAACCGATGCTTTGGAGATTCCTGCTGATGACGAGTGGATTGAGCACCGGCGCCGGCGGGTACATGGCAGTTATATCCTCCATCACTAACTGCCGGACTGAGAATCTTTCGCCCTCGGTCCGAACGATGCGATGCGCCTGCAACGCTGAAATGTCTCCCGTCGCGAGCACCTCGTGCATGATCTTGCTGTCCATCCGGCAAAACCGAACAAAGTACGTGCTGCTCGCGATTCCGTGGTGGGCGATGATGGAGTTGAGATTGGCTTTAACGAGAGATGGATTTGGAACAACGTTCTCTCGTCTCGGATCCAGTATTTGAACCTCGGTCACATCCAACGCTTTAGCCAGCTTCGAAAGGGTGTCCTGCTTCGGGACCGCCTCCTTCTTGAGAGTTTTGTAACACTGCGGAGAGGCAATACCTGCCTTGAGCGCAAGCCCGTTGGCCGTCAAATTCCGTTCGAACATCATGCCCGCCAAATTCTGAGCGATTGTTTCTGCAACGGCGGCTGGATCATGCTGCACAATCATGTCGTCAAAAGTTTTTTCGCACTTCACGGGAGATGGTTGGTTCTCGGCCTCCGGCTGGGAAGGCGCATCATGATGAGGACTGGTTTCCGAGGTGTCCGCCGGGCGGGTCAGGTCGCTTGTCAACAATTGTTGAGGGGCGATACCAAAATAGCCGCAAATGGCCGGCACAAAGCACGCCTGCAAATCGCCGAATTTGCAGACCCGCGCAATAGTGGATCGAGGAATGCCAGTAGCGACAGCAATGTCGCTGTGATAAACGCCCTTTTGCGTTATCAGATGCTTCAGGTTGTTCTTCACCATCATTGGAGTCGGCTTTTCGACTGCGTGCGACGGAGTCTGTGTGTATATCGCCGGCTGCTCCTGCCCCAAACGTGGCAATTGTGTTAACGCCTCATAGTCCCGACTATCCAACTTCGATTCGATCCAGAGAATTGCGTCCAGCGCCCTGGCCGCCGGCTCTGCGTCCGAAGTCAGAATCTTTGCAATCATTGCTTTTGCCTGCGCAGCGGCGGCCTCCAAACTTTTGCCGGGGATGGCTCCCGGATACAATTGCCGGCCGGATGCTGGAAATCCTCCGACAAGCCCAGCGCTTCAACCTGGTTCGATTTGAGCTGGCCGAACCATTTGAACAGTCGCAAATCGAGGTTCTCAAAACGCTGCCGCGCGTGATCCAGTTCAACGAAATCGCTGAGTGGACGAAGACGGCGGAGTTGCACAAAAGCCCGCAGACCGCGCAAGCCGAAGCCGAGGAAGTCGGCGGCGAAGGGGAGGAATCTGAATCATGACCCGCGCTATCAAGCTCACCCGCATCCACGCCATCAACTGGTATGGCTACAACGACACCCTGTCGGTCGAAGGCAATCTATTGCTGGCGGGCGTGACCGGATCAGGAAAGTCCGTTCTCATGGATCTGGTGATGGCGGTGCTCGTGGGCACGGATGCCGCCCACCGGCATTTTAACCGGTCCGCAACCGGTGGCCAGGGCGACCGCACACTCAAGGGCTATTGTCTGCTCGACACCAAGCGCGAAGAAAACGGCGTGCCGCAATACCTCCGTCCGGCTGCTATCACTTACGTGGCGCTCGAATTCACATGGCCACCTCGAAATTCGGAAGAGACGCGCATTGAAACGTGGGGACTGCGCATCGAGTTCCGCAACACGGCGGAGAATCAGGGCCACATCAAGCCGTTCGTATGTTACGGACCGTTGGCAAAGGCGGATTTTCTGGATGCGGACCGTCGCCCCTTGGAAATGGCCGCGTTCCGCCACCTCATCGAAAAGGGACGCGACGGCCGGCTGTTTGAAACGCAGGACCAATACTTGCGCGACATGGCCAACGAACAGCACCTGAATTTCAACCGGGCCGTGCTGACTTCCCTGCTTCCGCAGGCGATGTCCTTCACGAACCTCAAGAGCTTCGATGAGTTTTGCCGGCGGTTCATCCTGCCGGACGACAAGCTCAACGTCGCGGATGTGGTTGCCAGCTATCGAAATTTCAAGGCATACGAAGATGACCTTCGCGAGTTGTTCGACCAACAGACGCGCCTTGAAACGATTCGTGACCATCACCGCGGCCACGCCGACGCCACGCGCGACCGTGTTGTTGCGCGGTGGCTGGCTGCACAATTGGCTCACGAATACGCCGCGGATTGCGTGCGCGAGCAGGAAGAAAAGTTGGTGAAGGAGAAAGCGGCGTTTGCGAAGGAGGAGGCGCGCATCGGGGAACTCGACAATCTGATCCAGGAGCGTCGCAGTCAGATTACGCGGGAGTTGGCCGCATTGAAGGAAATGCCGGGCGGGGCGCTTTACTTGGAACTTCAAGAGCAGAAGAAGCGGTTGGTTGGAGAAATCACTCGCCTGCAGGGCATCGGTAGCACCGTGGATTCAGCACTGCGCAATCGCGTTCAGAAAGCTCGCCAGTGGTTGAAGGACGTGGTCGCAGCGCCGCTTGCCGAACCCGTGGCGACCGCAGAGATGGAAGCGGCCATCAAAAAACTCGAAGCCTGCGCGGCAGACCAAACCGAAGTTGCCCTTGCTGCTGTCGCCAGTGAAGCCGAGCAGTTGAAAGCTGCGCTGAGCCGGGCCGTGCGGCCTACAGTTCAACAGTTGAACGAGCTTCGCGATCGGAAGGGTCGTTTGCGGGAAGAAATCACGCTGTTGGAGAGCGGGCAACTTCCCTTCCCGACCACCGTGCTCAACGCTCTCAACGAAGATTTGCCACGGGAGGGACGAACGCCGGCGGCGCAGCCGCTGTGCAAATTGTGTGAAGTCACGGATGAAGAATGGCGACCCGCCATCGAAGTTGCGTTCACTCGCAAGTTCTCTGTCGTCGTCGGTGAAGTGAATTACGCTGCCGCGCTCAAGATCTACCAGGCATTGAAAGCCGACTCCCCTCAGGAATCGCTCGTGAATCCGGTGAAGGCACTGCGCCTGGAGCGCTCGGTGAAACCCGGCTCGCTCGCAGAGAAGGTGCACATGGAGCATCCCGTCGCGCGCGCCATTGTCAGCCATCTCTTCGGTGATTTGATGTGCGTGCAGCACAGTGAAGATCTGGCCAAGCATGACTTCGCGATTCTCAAGGACGGCTTCATGGCCCGCGGCGCGTTCGTCGAGCGACGGCGGCATTACGACGGAATGCCGTTCGTGGGATTGCGCGGATTGGAAAAGCAACTCGGTCTCAAGAAATCGCAATGGAAGGAGCTTGACGCAAAGGAGCGCCAACTCGCCCCGATTGTCGCGGCGGTGCAGAACATTTGCGAGCGCGCGGCAGAGTTCATCCCGAGCCACACTTCATTGATGGGCGACCTGCGCGAGGCGCAACGGCTACCGAAACTGGAGGATGAGTTGAAGCAAACACTCGCCAAACTGAACTCAATGGACCGTGGGAGTTTCGAGGAAAAGGAACGCCTACTGGAAACGTTTGGAAGGGAATTGGAAGGTTGGGAGAAAGAGTGGCGGGGATTGCTGCAGAGCCAGAAGAAGGGTGAAATTGATCGACTGACCACCAATCTCAAGGAAGCGGAGGAGAAAGAATCCGCCGCCGCTCGTGTATTTGAACGGGTCAGACAGGAGAGCGGCGACCTTTCTATTCATGCCGCCCGTCTCAGCGACTGGCGCAAAGAAGTAACGACTGCCATCCCGGCACTGGACGCAGCCGCCCGAGAGTTCGAGCGGTTGGAACGCGAAGCCGACAAGCAGGCCGAGGTCGGCTGGGAGAAATTGAAAGCTGCGCGGCACGAACTGGCTCTGGCCTATCGCAAGTTTCAGGATCTCTCTCCTGAAAACCCCTCGAACGAGCCGTGGGCCAAATTGCTCACACAAATTGCCGAGGCGAACATTCCCGACTACAAAGCCAAGGCCGAGGCGGAGCGCAAGCGGTGGGAACATCTTTTCCGCAGCAATGTTCTCCAGCGGATGGATCAGGCGTTGCGACAGGTCAACAATGCCATTGTGCTGCTCAACGACCACTTGAAGCAACCCATCGGCAATGACCGTTACCAGATTGAGCGCAAACAGAATCCCGATTTTCGTCTCTACCGGCAACTCATTGATCTCAACGCTCAATTCCAGGACGATGGCCTTTTCTATCAGGCCGTGCAGGGCCAGCTTGAAGATGCGCTGAAACATTTTCTGGATGTGCTCACCGATGCGCAGAAAAGCGCCGAAGCCGACCGGCTTCTGGATTATCGGCAATACTTTGACTACGACCTCCTCGTCTGGGACGCACGCGACCCGCAGGCCAAGCCGGTGAGCGTGGACAAGCAGAGCGGCAAGATGAGCGGAGGCGAGAACCAGTCGCCGTACTTCGTCGCGATCCTCGCCAGTTATCTGCGCTCCTACAAACGGCACGAACGACGATGGAACGATCCGTCGCTTGCCCTCGTGCCCATTGATGAAGCGTTCTCCAAGATGGATACCGGACGTATCAAGGACTGCATCGAGGCGATCAAGGACCTGGACCTTCAGGGCGTCTTCTCCATGAGCACGGGCAACGTCCCGACGGCGTTCAGCTTGTGCAACGAACTCATCGTGGTTTCGCGCCACGAAGAGCGCCGTGGCAATCGCACGCACATTCGCAACGTCCCTGTGACCATCCTTCGGGATTCCGAGGAAGGACGGGAGTGGATGCGTGAACACGCGTGACGGAAATGAAATCCGCCTCTCCAATCCTCCGCGCACTCGCCAGGCTCTACGCCGAGTCCAGGGCCGGACGCACTGGCGCGGGTCAGCGCGACTTCCTGGTGGATTTCAAGAAGCTGCTGGCTGCTGCCGGATGCGAAGATGGCGATGATCGGGAAACCGCCATCCGCCAACTTCGTGAATTGCATGGCAAGCTGCTGCGCCTTGAAGGTCCACGCCGGGACGCAGACATCATTCATCAGGTCCGACTCCCGCTCGCCAATGAAGCCAACCTATTTGCACTGCTGGGCGATCCTCCGCCCGCAGAACGCCGCCTCCGGCTGGCTCAACAGTTTGCCGAGGCAGTTCATGCCGACGTTCCCGACCGCTGGCGCGAGTCGTGGCGAAAATGCTGCGCGGAATTCCAGCAAGCGGCGATTCAAGGGGCAGCCATTACTCCATTCTCTCGCGACGATTTGGCCGTCAATTCTGAACTGCTGGCACTCGTTCCCAAGTTGCTAGCCTGGCACGCCAAGGGAGAGGAGTCGCTATTGCGGTTTGCCAGTTGTGTGCTGACAAGTAACTCCAAACGACTCGGCGAACTCGCGGCGGAAGATGACACCGGCAACCGTCGTGGCAAACTCGGCGCGATTCTCGAACGCGTGACCGATGGCGAGATTCGTTCTCTTGAAGACGTTGGCATCCTGCAAGCGCCGCGCTTTGCGCTCGTCCATGGACCGATTCGTCTGTTGCTGGACGGTGAATGGCTGAACTTGGGTTCGCTCCAAGGCCCATGCCGCCTGTCCGAAACCGACATCACCCGCGCGGAACGAGTTGAAACTCCCGCCCGCCGCTGCCTGACTGTGGAAAACGAAACCAGTTTTCACGAGTTGGCAAAGCTCCGTTCCGGCGAATTGCTCATTTGCACGAGCTATCCAGGTTCTGCGACGCTCGCATTGCTGAACAAGCTGCCGGATGCATTGGAGTTTTGGCATTTTGGTGACAGTGACCCGGAAGGTTTTGACATTCTCCGTGACCTTCGAGAACGCACCCGCCGACCGTTTCGATCTCTTCACATGAACTGGCGACCTGCGACGGACTCTCCCACTCTGGATGCCGCTGAAGAACGGCTCGTCAATAAATTGCTGAAGTCGGAAGCCATGCAATCCGAACGCGAGGTTCTGAAAACCATGTTGAACGCGCACAAACTAGGCAGCTTCGAACAGGAATCCCTCGGACGGCCGACTCAGCGGGAATGGCCATTCTATTCTTGAGTCGGGATGTTGAGCGCTCCGAGCCTGCAACCGCTGGATTGAAATGCTTCTTGAAATACTTCAACGCCTACCCGATATAGTATTCCATGAGCACAGCGGTCAGAGAACGGCCGACAAAGGTGGCGCGAGTGAAGCGCAGCCTGGAAAAAGAGCGCGACAAGCTCTTTGCCAGGCTTCAGGAAATCAACCAAGCCATTCAGGAGGCCGACACCGAAACCGCGAAGTCCGGGAAGTTGACCCTCGCCAAACTGAGGGCAGCGCTGGGCTGGAGTCGCAATCAACTCGCCCATGTGATGAACGCTTCTGACCGTGCCATCGTGAATTGGGAACAAGGCGACCCCATCAGCCCCGTTTACGCGGCCAAGCTGCGGGAGATTCAGAGTGTTTACAACGAACTCAAGCAATTGATGAAGCCCGAAGAAATCGGCCCGTGGCTGCTGACCGAGATGGAGGAATTTGAAGGCCGCACTCCAGCGGACCTGATCAGCAAAGGCGAGACCGGCCGCCTTTGGGCATCGCTGTTTTACCTCCGTTCTGGTTTGCCGGATTGAATCCATCGGCAAACGTCAATCTGCACGAATCAATTGCCCGGCACGGGAGCGATTCACGGACCAGATCGTCTTCGTTAGTTCAGTCGGAGTTGGCTTTCAAACCCGGCGATGCGTGAGAAGGCGCGCCTGCAAATGTAGTGGTAACTCTGCGGAGGGTGGAATCCGTTGCGTTCCTTTCTGAGCTTTGCTAGTCGAACCGGGGCGGGGAGCCGCCAATAACGGTTAATTAAGATCGCGAACGCTGTTTTCTTTCCTTTGTAGTAGACGTCAAATTCGCGTTTTGATAATCCACTTCCTCCATTGAATTTGCGCCATATCGAGCTTGGCGCGCCAGAAACGACTTCGCCGACCTCAAACGCCCCTTCAAGTGCCATCACTGGAGAAGACACATAGACGAAAACCAAGTCTCCCTTTCCAATGCGCGGTCGCAGCCGCCGGAGTTCGACGTTCTTCGTTCCGGCAAAAATCATCTCCGCGAATCGAGGACGAATGGAGATCAGGAGAGCGTGGTTTGGCATGGTTTTTGGCTACAGTTGTTTTCCCATCCGGTAGATTGCGGTGAATTGTTCAGGCGTGATTTTTCTCGGTGACATGATCGGCGGGGCGACACCGAGGCGCTCCAATTCCTCGAGCGACACTGGTCGAGCAAATCGCTCCGTCATTGCAAATCGAAACGCCAGAAGGTGTTCGTTGAGGTTACCCCCGGCGGCGTTCAAAACATCTCGCCACTGATAAACGCCAAGACGACTGAATTTCTTGAACACTTCTTTGGGCCTGCCGACAAAAACCTCCTCGATTCTAGAACAGGCCTTGACGGTCATCGAGCCGCGCCCTTCCGGTCCCTTGCTCACATACCACAGCACGCGACCGGGATGCTGAAGATGAGTATTCCGTCTTGAGCAGTAATAAGCGCCCTCAATACCAAGGTGTAATTCGTCCCTGAGTCCGAAGAGCAGTTCGCTTCCCAGATCCGCGTCGAAGAAATGCTGCGCCCATTGTGCCTGGATGGGCACCACAAACGAGTCCAGAGGTGCGTCTGCGACCTTTGCCGGCCAAAGCACCCTTTCGATATCCGCTGCTCCGAGTGCGGATTCTTCGCGCAGATAGCCGTCGATGCCTGCACGGATTGTCGCAAGCACGTCATCGGGTAACGTGAAATTGCCGACCGACTGCTTGAGCGCCTCCGCTGGCAGGGATTGCCCCACTCCAACCTTCCACCAACCTTGGGACGACGGGACGAAACCCATTTCCTCCAAGGCGAGCTTCACCTCAGTTGCCAAATCCGCGTCAACAATCCTTAACAATGGGACTGAGCGCGATGCGTTTTCGATTAATGACCGCAGCAAATGCCGCGCGACTGTTGGAGCCAATGAGTGATTAGTCAGGCGAAAAAGGGTGATATTGATGGCTGAGTCGGGCGTGCGGCTCTTGACCAAGAGTGCCACGGGCTCTTTCTCGCCCGTCATCGCAAGTTTGCACTCGTGTTCTTGCGGCTTGGCGAGAAAGTGTCGAATAGCTTTTGCGAAATCGCCTGCCTTCTCACCGTTTGGTCGGAGGAAGGCTTCGACCACGATTTCTACCTGTTCCGCGCGGAGGAGATTCGCGGTCAGTCTCGATCCTTCAAGCCGGGCAGGTCGGTACTCCGCCTCGCGGCGCAGACTGTCGAGTTCGTTGATCAAATCCGTGGGATGAAGGACACGGAGGCCGTAACTGTCAAAAAGTGAATCGCACCGCTCGACGAGCTTTGTGTCGCGGGTCACGAAAAAAGGAACATCCGCAGCAATACTGTGTGCGACCTGCCTGAGATCGGAATCATCCCGCAGGCATGCCGCGTCTGGAAAATCCGACTCAAGTTCCGCAATCAGGCCTTGCACTCGTGCATCTTCAGTTTTCAGAATTCGATGTCTCGACACCAGACTCCGACTCCTTTGCCTTTGTTCCTCGGATGGCGCGCGGCGAATCTCGTTGTAAATCTCTGGCGTGAGGCAGAGTTCGATGCTCTCCTGCAGCCAGTCCGCAAGCAATGCCTTGGAATCCTCGCTTTCCAGCGTATTCCGCTCGTGAAGATCGTAGAATACGTTCGCGTCAATCACCACTCGCAGTTTCGCCTCTGCGACACTGGAAGCCGCCCCAAAGGAAAACAAATCGGGATGATTGTGGTCCAGCCACCAGTATTCGAGTTCCGCTCCGTCACTGCCCCGCCCCCGTTTTGCTGCCACCGCGACGAAACCGAACTTTGGCCATGCAGCATTCGCTTCATAATCGCGGCGGCAATAGAGGCCAACGCCCCTCAACTGTTTGGTTTCGGATTTCAGCTTCTCAACCAACGCCCGAGCGGCGCCTTTGCCACGGAAATCCGCGCGTACGCAAAAATGGACTATGGCAGCACGTTCTCGTGCGATTCGATATAGGAGATAACCAACGCACTCGCCGCCGCCTGTGAGCGCGAGCAGAATTTGCCCCTCCGTGGCTCGCTCTTGGAAAGCTCCCTTGGGAAACATGCCAAGATTCTTGCCATCGGCCCGGTGTAGCGCCATCACCGATGCAAGGTGCGGCGAATCAGTGTTGATTGCTTCGATCTTAATCATTTCCGTCCGAGCCGTAACGGTCAGCATACTACCGAACTGCCCACCGAGGACAAGGGCCGATGGCCCAGCCTTCCGCAATCAGAGCGGCGCATGTCGCTCGACAGACGAGCGTCAGGTCCTTGAAGCCAACCACGAGAACGACAAAGGATTGTCCGTATGGGAACGTCCTGCTACCGTCACCCGCAGACTGCGGAAAAATGACGATGGAAACCCGACTTCCCATTGGCGTGCGAATTCAGCTTCCGGGGCACTTCGATGCTCCGGTGATTCTGGAGGACGCACGGCCATTGCCCAACGGCTACGAATGTCGCGTTCGACTGGCAGACGGGACGCTTGAGGAAGCTGTCATTTCCAAAGAGGAAGCCGCCGCGCTCAGTGCCGACGATCACGCGGGAACCGCAAAAGCGACGCTGGCCGACCCAGAGAAACTTCGCCTGTTGATTGAGTCCGCGCGCATCCGGCTCGCCTTCGCGCACGATCGGCAGTTCGCAGTCAGCCTGTCCGGGATCCGCACGCTGCCGCACCAGATCGAGGCGGTTTATCAGAAGATGTTGCCGCAACCGCGCCTTCGATTTCTGCTCGCGGACGATCCCGGCGCTGGTAAGACGATCATGGCCGGGCTGCTCATCAAGGAACTGAAGCTCCGCGAAGCCATCGAGCGCGTGCTCATTCTTTGTCCAGCGCCGCTAACGATTCAGTGGCAGGACGAAATGCTCCGCTGGTTCGGTGAGACGTTCGACATCATTTTCGCTGCGGTTGACCAGCAGCAACTCACGAATCCCTGGCAGCGATCCTCGCAAATCGTCGCCTCGCTGGACTACGCGAAACAGGATTCTGTTCGTGAGCGCATCTGGCAGCAACATTGGGATCTCGTCATTATTGACGAAGCTCACAAGTGCTCCGCGCGCACCAGGCCCGGCGGCGCGGGCCGCGAACCTTCGACTGACCCGACGAAACGCTACGAACTCGCCGCCAAGCTCACCTCGCAGGCTGACCACGTCTTGCTGCTCACAGCGACGCCTCATCATGGCGATGAAGACAAGTTCGCGCATTTTCTTCGCCTCATTGACCCCGACCTTTTCCCCGAACCGCACCGGCTTGGCAAGCAGGCGGAGCAAATCCGCAAGGAAGTATTCCGCCTTGGCAAAGATTGTCCGTGGGCGTTGCGCCGCCTGAAGGAAGACTTGCGTGACATGAACGGCCAGCGGCTCTTTCCTGACCGCCACGCCATCACCGTTAGTTTTAACCTCAACGAGGAGGAGTTCGCGCTTTACAAAGCCGTCACCGCCTACATCAACGAATTCATGTCGCAGCAAAGCGGCCAGCGTCGTTCGTCCGCCGCGCTTGCTCGCACCGTGCTGCAACGCCGTCTCGCCAGTTCTGCTTGCGCCATCCACGAATCAATGAAGCGCCGGTTGCTCAAACAGGAGAATCTTCTGAAAGAACTTGAAGGTCTTTCACCAAAGGACCGCGCCAAGCGACTCTCCGCCATTCAAGGTCGGCTACCCGACGCGGAGCAGGAAGAAGACGACCTCGACGACGAGGCGCGCGACCAATTGGTGGACGACTACACCGCCGCAGTCGAACTCGACCAACTCCGCCGGGAAATCATCGAGCTTAAGGAACTCGTCGAGCAAGCCCGCCGCGTCCGGGAAGGCGCGGGCGACTCCAAGCTCGCTGCACTCAAGAAATGTCTTGGCGAGGCGCAGTTCGCCGAACTCAAGGACGGTCGCGGCAAGCTTCTGATTTTCACTGAGCATCGTGATACGCTCAATTATTTGAAGGAGAATCTGGCAAAGTGGAACTACACCACCTGCGAAATCCACGGCGGCATGAACCCGCACGAACGCAAACACGCGCAGGAACTTTTCCGCACTTCCTCACAAATCTGCACCGCCACCGAAGCGGCAGGCGAAGGCATCAACCTTCAGTTCTGTCATCTGATGATCAACTATGACATGCCGTGGAATCCGACGCGCTTGGAGCAACGGCTCGGGCGCATCCACCGCATCGGTCAGGAACGCGACGTTTACGCTTACAACTTCGTCGCCACCGATTCCGTGGATGGCCAACCGATTATCGAGGGCCGAATTCTTCATCGGTTGCTGGAAAAACTCGACCAGATGCACGAAGCCCTCGAAGGCCGCGTGTTCGATGTCATCGGTGAAGTGCTTTCGCTCAACGACGTAAATCTGCCGGAAATGATGCGGGAGGCCGCCTACGACCCTCGCCGATTGGATGAATACATTGACCAGATTGACCGCATAGACCCCGGCAAACTGAAGTCTTACGAGGAAGCCACTGGCATCGCCCTCGCACGCGGCCATGTGGACTTCACCGGCTTTCAAAAACAAAACCTCGAAATCGAGGAACGCCGTCTCATGCCGCGTTACGTCGAGGCGCATTTCATTGCCGCTGCGAAAGAAATCGGGCTTCGCACTGAACCGCGTGCCGATGGCCTGTGGCGCATTGAACACGTTCTGGCAGACCTTCGCTCCGACCGGCTCGATGCTGTGCGCAAGCTCGGCAAACCGGACGTCTCCTATCGCAAAGTTGCGTTCGACAAGGCCCGCTTGGAAGAGGATGCGCACATTGACGCCGTCCTGCTCGGTCCCGGTCACGCACTGTACGCGACCGTTGACGAGAAACTTAACGAGCGCCTCACTGCGCTGGTCGGAAATGTTGCGTGCTACGAAGACCCGCTCTCGCCAACCGCCTACGTGCTGCATTTTTTTGAAATCGCCATCAGAGGCAAGGATACCAAGGGCAAAGACGTGCCACTTTATGGCGAACTCGTTGCCGTGCGCGAGGAAGCTGGAGCGTTCGAGGTCGTGCCCAGCGACATCTTGCTCAACCTCCCGCCGCATCCCAAGCCGCCCAGGGAAATCGAGCCGGTAAATTCCCAGCCCGCTGCCGATTTCCTCAAGACGACCTACCAACTCGAATGTCGCGCCCGTTGTCAGGAGGAACGTCAGCAATTCGCCCGCATCATCCGCGAGTACCTCGACAAGTCGTTCGACGCGCGCATCAAGAAAGCGCAGGAGCGCGCGATGCTGCTCGCCGCCGAAGTGGGTTCCAAACCGGAATACAAACTCCCTGCCGAAGAGGCCCGCAAACAGGTGGATGAATTGCAACGGACGCGCACGGAACGGCTCGATGGTTTGAATCGTCTGGAAATCGCCCGCACCGGACCCGTTCGCCACGTCGCGACCGCTCTCGTATTACCCCCGACCGCCGGAGACACGGCAGACCTCGGTTCGCTCTTTGGCGACCGCGATCCGAAGACCGAACTCGCCGCCGAGGAGTTCGTCATCAACCACCTGGTCACGAAGGAAGGCTTTCGCCGGGAGGATTGCCAGCGCGTCGGCAACGCCCGCTTCGCCGGCAACAAGCGCGAGGGCTTCGACATTCGTGCTGTGAAGTTGCTCGACGAGGCGACCGGCGCAATGGAAGTGCGCCGCATCGAAGTCAAAGGCCGCAAACGCGGCGGTAACATCGTGCTGACGACCAATGAGTGGTTCAAGGCGCAGCAACTCGGCGAGCACTACTGGCTTTGTGTCGTGTGGGACCCGCTCGGCCAATCGCCCGAACTGGTCGCCATCCAGAATCCTGTGCAGAAACTCGACCACGCGAAGCGGGAAATCATCGCGTCACGGTATTATGAGATTCCGGCGGACGCCTTGAGGCGCTAAAAAATCTTCAGCGATGAGCGACCCCATCATTTTCATCAGCAGCGTTCAGAAAGAACTGGCCGCCGAGCGGCGCGCCGTCAAAGACTACGTTGAGGGCGACGCTTTGTTGCGCCGTTTCTTTCAGGTCTTTCTGTTTGAAGACCTGCCGGCATCGGATCGTCGTGCCGATGACGTGTATCTGGACGCGGTGGATCGCTGCGTCGTTTATGTCGGACTGTTCGGGAGCGAGTATGGGAATGAAGACGCCGAGGGATTCTCTCCTACGGAACGCGAGTTCAATAAGGCCACCGCTCTGGGCAAAACCCGCTTCATCTTCGTGAAAGGAGCGAACGATCGCGACCGCCACCCCAAGATGCGCGCCCTCATCGGCAAGGCCGGCGCGCAATTGATCCGCCGCCGCTTCACCGGAATTCCCGACCTCACCGCCGCGCTCTACGCCAGTCTGGTGGAACAGCTCGAAAACAGTGGCGTCATCCAAGACCGGCCTTTTGAGGAACGGCCCTGCCCCGGCGCCACGCTCGACGACATTGACGCGGAAGCGGTCGCCGGCTTTGTACGCCGCGCGCGCCACGAGCGCCAGTTTCCGTTGCCGGAGGGCGTGCCTGTGGCCGATGTGCTCGCCCACCTGAATCTGCTTCACGTCCAACAGCCCACCAACGCTGCCCTGCTGATCTTCGGACGCGAGCCTCAACGCTTCGTTCCCGCCGCCGAAATCCGCTGCATGCACTTTCACGGCACGGAAATTCAGCGGCCCGTGCCCTCCTACCAGATCTTCAAAGGCCGCCTCTTCGACCAGGTGGATCGCGCTGCCGACTTCGTGCTCGGTGTGCTTAACCGCAGTGTCGGTACTCGGGCCTTGAGCACTCAGGCGCCCGTCGCCTACGAAATCCCGCCCGACGTCATCCGCGAAGCCATCGTCAACGCCGTGGCCCACCGCGACTACACATCGGCCGCAGCCGTGCAGGTGTCGGTCTTCGCCGATCGTGTCGAGGTCTGGAATCCCGGCGTGCTCCCGCCGCCGCTCACGCCCGAGCGCCTGCGGCGTCCCCACAGTTCCATCGCGCGCAACCCGCGGATCGCCGAGGCCCTCTTCCTCGCCCGTTACATTGAGAAATTCGGCACGGGCACGCTGATGATGATCCGCGAAACCGCCGCCCACGCGCTGCCCGAGCCTGATTTCGAGCAGCGCGGCGGCGAATTTGTGACAACCGTCTGGCGCGACTGGCTGACCGATGCGGTAATGGCGGGGCTAGAACTGAACCAACGGCAGCAGAACGCAGTGGGTTTTGTGAAGCAGCATGGCCGGATCACGAACGCCGAATACCAAAAGCTCGTGGGCGTATCCGATAGCACAGCGTTGAGGGACATTGGCATTCTCGAAGCAAAGGGCGTGTTTGAGCGAATAGGAACCACTGGCCGCAGGACCTATTACGCTTTGCGGAAGAAACCCGTCAAAAACCCTTCAAACCCGTCATGAACACTTCACCGCCAGAACCCTTCACAAACCCTTCAAACCCTTCATGGGCACGGGCAGGCAAGACATTTACTGCTCGGAAATGCGCCGCAAACACGCCCGATGTGCCACCCGGCGGAATGAGACATTTATGGGACATCGGTCTCCCTCGAATCCCCAGAGGCAAGTCAGCGCTGACATGCCTGTCGCCCCTGCTCGTGTTTCGCGCGGGCAGACTATGTAGTGCGGCGCATACAAGGGTGTCGCGGCAAAAGCTCGAGCAAGCTAAGCGCGAAATCATCGCGTCGCGTTACTACGAGATTCCGGCTGATGCCTTGTCTGCCCCTGGAGGAACAAAATAGGAGAAAATCACTGATGGCACAGAAGGGACTTTTCAAAACGGAGTTTGAAGATGGCGGCTGCCCAGCAAATCCGGAGCTTCTATTTCATGATCTCAAGGCGCGTGCGGAAGAGATTCGCCACTTGTGGTCTCACCAGGCCGATTTACTTCGCGCTTACACGAAGGAGCATCTTCACACCCCCGACATAGCGTTGGAACTGCCGACGGGTGCGGGCAAAACATTGGTCGCACTGCTCATCGCAGAATTTCGGAGGCGAAAATTTGATGACCGGGTCGCATACCTGTGCCCGACCCGTCAACTCGCCAACCAAGTTGGCGGGCAGGCGAAGCGATACGGCATAAAAGCACACGTTCTCGTCGGTAAACAAAGGGATTACAATGCTGAAGAGTTCGATGATTACCAAAGAGGCAGCGCCATCGCGGTAACGACCTACAGCGGATTGTTCAATACCAATCCACGCATCAAGGATCCCAGCACCATTGTCCTCGATGACGCGCATTCCTCTGAGAACTACATAAGCAGTATGTGGTCGGTTGAGCTGACACGGAAAGACCACGACGTGTTATTCAAGGCCATCGTTGACATCTTCGCCCCCCTCCTTCCGGCTTCATTCGCGACCAGATTGCGATCTGAAGAACCACCTGCGCTTTGGACGCGAGACATCGATATGGTTCCGGGGAAGCACCTTCGCGACCGGCTCCGCGCGTTGCGAGATCTGATCACTACACATTTGCCGGCGGACGACGATGCCTCTTATTCGTGGCAAATGATAGCAGACCATCTACCAGCCTGCAATTTGTTCATCAACTGGGGTGCGATATTGTTGCGTCCCATCATTCCGCCGGCTCAAACCCACGCTCCCTTCGCCAGCGCAAAGCAGCGTGTTTACATGTCAGCCACGCTTGGTGCCGGTGGAGAGCTTGAGAGGATAACCGGTGTCCGGCAGATTCAAAGACTTCCGATCCCCGCAGGTTGGGATAAGCGTGGGTCGGGCAGAAGACTCTTTTTGATGCCTGAATTATCGTGTGATGAAACCGAAGCCCTCCAAACAGCGGTCGATTCGGTTCAATCGGTCAAGCGCGCTCTGACTCTTGTTCCAAACGAAGCCGTACGACGCACAACCGTTACGATGTTTGAAGAGAGTGGCGTTCGGGTTTTAGGCCGTGAACACATCGAAGATTCGCTCGATTCGTTCACAAAGAGCGAAAACACAGTGCTTGTGTTGGCAAACAGATATGATGGGATTGACCTTCCAGATGAAAGCTGCCGTTTGCTGATCCGGATGGGATTACCAGTCGGGACGAATCTTCAGGAGTCTTTTCTGCTCACCCGACTTGCAGCGAGTTCGTTGTTACGGGATCGGATGCTCACACGCTTCACCCAAGGCGTTGGGCGATGTACTCGCTCGGATCGTGATTACTCAGCCGTGCTTTTGCTCGACAGAAATCTCATAGACTTCGTGCTGCGCTCGGAGAACAGAAAAATTCTGCATCCTGAACTTCAGGCTGAACTTCAATTCGGCATGGAGAATTCGGACGGCAAATCTCGGCCGGATTTTGTCGCCTTGCTGGAGGCGCTTATCGAACAAGGCGAAGACTGGTCACATGCGGAGCGCGCTATCCTGAATTTGAGAAGCAAAAAGACTAAAGAGGAGGACCAAGTCGCCAAGAGATTAAAGAACGTGGCCGCCGACGAAGTTGATTTTGTTTATGCACTTTGGACGGGAAATCTCGAAAAGGCGCTGGAGAAATCCAGATCCGTCTCAGACAATCTCGGCGGCAACGAAACCAAAGGTTACCGTGGTTGGTGGTACTACCTCGCTGCCGACGTTGCCACACAAGGACATGAATCCAACAAGGCCGCGAGTTCGCTTCAAATTGCCAAAGACTATTACGCGAAGGCGGCAAATTGCTCGCTCTCGATTAGTTGGTTCGCTGAACTCGCCCGCCTTACGATAGCGGGGTCACCCATTGCTGACGCAGATGAATTGACACCGCTTGCGGTGGAAACGACGCGCCGACATTTGATCGAACTCGGTCTGACTGGCCAGAGATTCGACCAGCAAATGAAGTTGTTATTGGAAGAAATCATGTCAAAGGATCACGACACGTTTCAGCGGGGATTGAAAAGTCTTGGCGATCTCTTGGGCTTTGACAGTGATGCTCCTGATTCCACTGCTGACCCCGACTGCGTTTGGTCAATTGGAGACAAGCTTCACATCGCTCATGAGGTCAAAGTGGAACACTCGCCCGGAGACGAAATCGGTGCCAATGACGTGCGCCAGGCAGCAAGTCACGTCAATTGGGTCAAGGCGCACCGTCCGTGTTCCGCAGACTGCGAAGTTGTGTGTATCATCGAATCGCCACGCCAAACTGTCGAAGCTGGCGCCATTCCTCATGCTGGCAACCTGTTTCACGCCAGCCCAACAATGGTCAAACAGTTGGCAGAGGAAAGCGTGTCAGTATTACGGTCAGTCAGAGCGTCGTCGCCGACGATGCAAGATGAAACCATGCTCGAAGCCATTCGGCAAGAAATGGCCAAGCACGGCCTCTTGCCACGCGACATCATACAGAAGTTCGCGCGGCAACTCGTGAGCAAAATGCCAGTCCAACCTCGAAAGAAGACTTGAACACACACCTTCTCTCTGACGGTACCAGTTAGGAATTTATGGCGGCCAAAAAGAAAAAAGACCAGGGGCAGAAAATAATCGCCAACATGGGGCTTTTCTGGAAGCGCGATTGGGTTCGTTGGAAAGGTGATCGCGGCATCGGTCGTGCGCGTCTTGCGGGTAAGCGGCGGTATGCCAAGACGCAGGGTGAGGTGGATTTTTGGACGCAGACCGGCATTTACTCTCTCTACGCTGATTATCGTTTGGTTTATGTCGGGCAGGCAGGCTTGTCTGACAAAAGCTGTCTCGGCAACCGGCTCAAAGCGCATCTTTCGGACGATCTCGCCGGACGTTGGGATATGTTTTCTTGGTTTGGCCTTCAGAAAGTCAGGACCACCGACAACAAGGTCGGCACACGCAAACAGGTCAATGTTTCCTCGCGCAGTCACCTTGCCAATGTTTTGGAGGGAATCATCATTGAGGTCGCCGAACCACCTATGAACAGCCAAAAAGGCCGGTTCGGCAAACGGGTCGAAAGATATATCCAAGTGGACGACAGCGTTGAACTCGCAGCCGAGATTCAAAAGGAAATTATCGGCAAGGTTGAAGAATTGGATGAGCAACTCAAAACAACCAGAAAGCAGCTAAAGGAAGCAGTCAGGCAAGCGTCGTCCACGATGCAACATAAAATCAGCAACACCAGAAAACGTCTTACAAAAGCCATCAAAAAAGTTTCCAAATGACTTACGACGACCGCCGTTTAATCGAAGACTACCTGCCGATTCAGGCCATCAGTGCCGAGGCGTCGCGCGAGAAGTCTCCACGCAAGGGACACATCTCCACGCTGCATTTGTGGTGGGCGCGGCGACCGCTCGTCGCCTGCCGGGCGGCGGTGTACGGCGCACTCGTGCCGGCATCACAGTTTGTGCCTGCCTGCGCCGACAAGGCAGGCAGGCCGAATGGTGGGTCGGATGCGCAGAAGAAAAGTTTGGGACGAGCGAACGCGGCCAAGTTCATCGAGCGGTTGTGCCAGTATCCCGGCTCGCCAGATGTCATCAAGGAAGCACAAGAGCACATCCTCAAGGCACACGCGGAACGGTTGAGCCGCGAGACGGGCAAGCCGGTCACGGTGGAAGACATTGTGGCGGGACGCGCGCCCCTGCCTGCGCCGCGCCCGGGGAAGTTCTTCATTTATGTAATCAAGTGTTCCGATGATTCGTTTTACATCGGCCAGACTGACAATGTTCCGCGCCGGTTTGAGGAACACAACCAAGGCAAAGTTGAATGGACTTCTTCTCGTCGGCCATTGCAGGTTATTCACTACGAGGAATTCGATTCACGCGAGGAGGCGGTGACGAGGGAAAAGGAATTGAAAACCGGATTCGGTCGGCAATGGCTCAAGAGAGAATATGCAGCGGGCAGGCTTGCGGCGCGGCAGGCAGGGCGTCCGAAAGTGCTCGATATGTTTGCGGGCGGCGGGGCGATTCCGCTCGAAGCGTTGCGGCTCGGCTGCGAATCGTATGCGCTCGACCTCAATCCGGTCGCGCACATCATCCAGCTTTGCACACTGGTTTATCCGCAGAAATTCGGTAAGCCCGATCCGAACGCGAAAGGTTCGGCGAAGGATGGCACTTGGGCCGGACTCGCGGCGGAAGTCGAGCATTGGGGCAACTGGGTGCTGAAAAAAGTGAAGGCAGAGATTGGCGACCTGTATCCGCCGATTCCCGACCCGCAAGCGAGCGGCGAAGAACTTGGCAGCGACCCGCAGGGGACGATGGGTTTTGCGGAAGACCCGCAGCAGAAGCTCAAAGCGAAGCGCGGTTTCCTGACTCCCGTAGCGTATCTGTGGACGCGGACCGTGCAATGCAAGAATCCCGCGTGCAACGCGACCGTGCCGCTGGTGAAACAAACCTGGCTTTCCAAAAAGAAAGATCACTTCGTAGCCATGCGTCTGGTCGCGCCCAAAGGCGAAAAGCGCGTGCGGTTTGAAATCGTCCAAGGGCGCAGTGAAGCCGGTTTGGGCTTCGACCCTACGGCCTTTTCAAAGGAGGGGAATGCGACCTGTCCGTTTTGTGGGGCAGTTGCGGATTCGGACTATGTGCAAGAGCAAGGAATACGAAAGAGAGTCGGGTCTCAACTTCTCGCGTTTGTCTGCCGAAGTGCGAACAAATCAGGATCGGTGTTTGTTGGCGAACTGGACGCGCCAAGAGGATTGCTGCCTACAGCCGCCAACATTGAAAAACGCATCGAAGAAACTACGAGCAGAGCGAATATCTCGATTCCAGCCGAAGAAATCAGCCCGCTGCGGCCTTCGCCGAATGCGCGTGGCATGACCGCCCCAACACGGCACGGGCTTACCACCTTGGGAGACTTATTTAACCGAAGACAACTGCTCTCTCTTCTCACGCAATGTGGTGCTGTTAGGTGCGCCCATGCTGAAATGCGAACCACTGGCTACGACGAGGAGCGGAGCAAAGCAGTGGCAACTTTTCTTGGAATTGTTGTTGACCGTATGGCCGATCGCGGAAGTTCGCTTTGCAGGTGGGACCCCGGATACACAAAAACACAATCCACCTTTGGCCGCCCAGCACTACCATTCGTGTGGGACTATTCCGAAACCAATCCGTTCGGTGATGCCTCGGGAGATATGTCCCAAGCCATAGACTGGGTGCGAGCGGTCATTGACGAAACCGCGATACTTCATAGCTACGCGAGAGTTGAGCGCGGCTCTGCGCATCAGTTGAGTAGCGCCGACGCCAACTTTGACGCTGTGATTTCTGACCCTCCTTACTACGACAACGTTCCTTACGCCGATATTTCAGACTTTTTTTACGTTTGGCTCAAGCGGTCGATTGGCTTTCTCCACCCTGAGCACTTCGGCACTGAGCTAACTCCGAAGAAGGCGGAAATCACTGCGCTGTCATCACGATTCGGCGGGGACATGGCTGCAGCCAGTTCCAACTATGAACAAATGATGTTTCTCTCGCTCACCGAGGCAAATCGCGTACTGAAGGCGAATGGTGAGTTGGTCATCGTCTATGCCCACAAGACGACTTTAGGTTGGGCGACTCTGGTTGATGCCTTGAGGCGTTCGGGTTTTACCGTGGTTGAAGCGTGGCCGCTCGATACGGAATTCGGCGGGAGGTTGATGGCAATGGATTCGGCTGCGTTAGCTTCCAGCATTTTCCTTATTGCCCGAAAACGCGACGGTGCAAAGACCGGTTCATACGAAGATGAAATTCGCCCGGAGTTGGAGCAAATCGTGCGCGAGCGCGTAGAAACGCTCTGGCGCATGGGCATCACCGGCGCGGATTTAATCATCGCCGCCGTCGGTGCGGGTCTGCGCGCGTTCACGCGCTTTGCCCGCGTCGAGTATGCCAACGGCGAGGAAGTACCAGCGGAAAAATTTCTCGGCGAAGTGGAAAGCGTGGTGCTGGAGACATTGTTGGAAAAGATTTTCGGTGTGGCCAGCAGCCGCGTGGCGGCGGTGGACGGGCCAAGCCGGTTTTACGTCTTGTGGCGCTACGCGTATCGCACGGCGGAACTGGACGCGGGCGAGGCCATCGTCTTCACCTACGGCCAGCCGGTGGAATTGGAAGGCGCGGATGGACTGGCGAACGGCACACTATCGCTGGTGGAAAAGAAAAAGGGCAAGTATCGCCTGCGCGATTACACCGAACGCGGCCCGCTGGAAAAACTTGGTCTGCCGAACGACGAGGGCAAGCCCGCACCGCTGCTTGACTCACTGCATCGGCTGCTCTGGCTGATGGAAAACGAACCACGCAAGCTGCCCACCTTCCTGGACGAGGCCCGCCCCGACCGCGAACGACTTCGACTCGTAGCCCAAGCATTGGCCGGCGCGGGATTGTCCGGCGGCAGCGAGGACCAGACTGGGGTCGTGAATACGACAGCCGCAGAGCAGGCCGCGCTCGGCAAGCTGCTCGCAAATTGGCGTGCGCTCGTGCCCGAAACCTTGTTCACTGCTGCCGGGAAATCTTGATTGGCATGAGCGTTCACTCATTAAAGCCTTGGACCGAGTTGGTGAAACTCCACCCCGACGTGGAGGCGGGCAATCTGCCCGAAGCGGTGTTTGCCATTGATCTCGGTGCGATTGCGGAGCGCGACCCGGTTGTGCCGGTCGTGAACCGTGAGCCGCAGGCATTCTTCCGCGCAACCTACCTCACGGTGGATTTGCGGAAGCTGCTGGAGGAAGTGCTCGCGTCGCTGGCAGGCAAGCCGGATTTCAATCGCGTGCTCAAATTGCGCACTCCGTTTGGCGGCGGCAAATCGCACACGCTGGCAGCGCTGCTCCACGCGGCCCGGGATCGCGCGGCGCTGAATGTTCTGCCGGAAGCGGCAGGCCTGCCCGACCCCGGAAAAATGGACGTGGCGGTATTCGACGGCGAGAAGTTTGACGCGCGCGACGGCAAAACGCTGCCGGATGGACGGAAGATTCAAACGATGTGGGGCTGGATCGCATGGCAAATTGGCGCGGATAAATTCAAGTTGGTCGAAAACCACGACAAGGACCGCGTCTCTCCCGGTGGAGATGTCATTAGACAAATGCTCGCGGGCAGTCCGAAACTGATTCTGCTGGACGAGGTATTGAAATACATGGAGCGGGCTTCAGCCGTCGCAGTGCTCGACTCGACATTGCAGCGACAGGCGAAGGATTTTTTCCAGAATCTCACGGTCGAGGTCGCGGGAAGCAAAAACGCAGCGATGGTTTATTCGCTGCAATGGAGCGCGCGTGAATCACTCGGCAACGTGGCGCTCTTGCAGGAGATAGACAAGCTGGCGTCGCGCGTGGACCAGTTGCGCGAACCGGTCACGGGTGATGAAGTGCTCCACGTTCTTCATCGCCGCTTGCTCGGCGGGCCGCCTCCTGCCGCTGCCGCCCAGGAAGTTTCGGAGAGTTACAGCAAGGTGGTGACGGGAATGCGCCAGGCTCACGCGGAGACGCTGTCCGACCGCCAACACGCCGAACAGGAAGGGCTGGCGTTGCTCAACCGTATGAAGGCTGCTTACCCGTTTCATCCCGCGTTGATTGACGTGATGCGCGAGCGATGGGCGGCGGTGGACCAATTTCAGCGCACGCGCGGCGCATTGAAGTTTTTGTCCTCATGCCTCCACGCGCTGAAGCAAGATGGAGGAGCGCGAGCACTGTTAGGACCGGCGGAGATTCCGCTCAAGAACGTTGAGGTGCGCGTCAAGATGTTGAAGGAACTCGGCGTGCAGAACGATTACGATGCCGTCATTTCCGCCGACATCGAAGGGCCGAGCGCACGGGCTAAACGGATTGACGAGCGATTGGCGCGGGAAACGCCCGCGTTGGCGAACGTAAAGCCGGCGACGCGGCTGGCAACGGCGATTTTAGTTTATTCTTTCGGTGGATTGCGGCGAGCGGGCGCTGGCACGGAGGAAACTCTGCCATCGGGAGTCACCGAGACCGAGTTGCTTTCATCATGCGTCGGGCCGGACCTGGACAGCATCACGGCCAGCGCTGTGTTGTCGGAATTGCGCTCGGCCTGTCTTTATCTGCACTTCGATGGCGTTCGCTACTGTTTCAAGAAAGACCCGAACGTCACCAAGCTAATTGAGGACGCGGAACAGGAAGTCACCCGTGAAGACACCGCCAATCCAAAAGCCGGGCCGGTGCGCTCGGCCATCAAGGAATTGCTCGAAAAGCGGCTGGCGGGAAAACAGGCCATCGTGTGGCCGGAAGCCAGTGGCGAAATCCCCAATGACGAACCGCGTTTTCTGGTCGCGTATCTGCCGTTGGAGTTCGCGGCCGAAACCAGGGCCGAACAGGAGAAACGAGGGCTGGCGTTGCTGACCCAATATGGAGACAAGCCGCGCCGATACCGCAACGGCATCGGGCTTGCCATTCCTGAGAAGAAACAAGTCGAGGCTCTCCGGCGCGCCATGCGCTACCTTCTCGCGATTGACCGCGTGGAGGGTCAAAAGGCGAAGCACCGATTGAGCAAAGATCAGTTGGACCAGTTGCGCGAGCGGCGGCGCACGGAAGAGGCGGCAGCGGAGTCGGCGCTGCGGAATCTCTATACATCAATCTGGCTGTTGCGGATGGAGTCGGGCGCGCCCGCGCTCGACAAAGTGGAAATCGGCGGACGCCCGCTACAAGCAACAGGCGTTCACGAACGCATCATGGAATTACTGATGAATGTCGGGACGCCGAAAGTTCACGCAACGGTTACGGCCGCGAAGTTGATGCAGCGCGTGAAGCTCGGCGAATCGGTTGCGACGGGCGAAGCCCCACGGCTGCTGATCAAGGCTGGTGACGTGTTGAATGCGTTTTTCGAGTTTCTCGAACCACCGCGCATCTTGTCTGCTGACGTGCTGAAGAAGGCCATCGTCAAAGGCGTCGGTGATGCTCAGTTCGCATGGTTCAGCGGCGCAACACCGCAGATCGGCCCTGACAACCGCGTGCAGGTCAGCCGTGAGAAAATCGTTTTTGGTCGAACCATCGTCGAGGACGAAGTTGATTTCGAGACCGGCTGGTTGATTGCGCCGGTCGCATTGCCTCAAGTGGCCCCCGCGTCGGCGCAACCGGGACAAATGCAGGAACAACCGGGCGCAGCCACGGCAAGTCCGTCGTCCGCGACGAGTGCCGGAGGAACGCCAGGCACCGGGCAACCTGCTCAAACCGCTGCTGTGCGAATGAACGTTTCGCTGCGGTTTACCGCTACACGAAATCAGATTTTCAAGGCGTTCCCTGCCATCGCGAATCTAGCCGACAAGTCAGACGGCGGCGAAATCACGGTTCAGGTCGAAGGGACAAGCGCAAAAGGCTTCGACACCGCATGGCTGCGGAACGCCGTCGAGGAGCCGCTCGACGAGGCAGACGTAAAACGGTCGGACGATTCACAGTGAACGCGCAGAATCTGTCATGGCCGTGATCCCCTCTTTCGACGAGACTCATCTTGAAGCTATTTGCGAGGTGCTCGGCCAGACAGACGGCGGCCTTACGGGTTCAGAAATAGGACGCTACCTGAGCCAGTGCAACATTCCCGATCCGTTGCCGAGCTACACAAAGCGGCATCGCCTCTACGAAGCACTGAGAGCGAAGCAGCGCCAGGATGGTTGTGCCAACAATGTGTTCACGTTTATCAGGAAGGTGATGAATCCGGTGCTCTACCACGCGAACGCGGATTACTACACTGGTTTTCGCTCACGCTTCAACACGCCGTTTGCCTTTTGCGGATACCAGGTCAACGAGCGCGGGGAGATTGTGCCTGTCACCGCCGCCCGCACGCAGACGGAGGCCGAGCAACGCGCGGACCGGCTCCAAAGCGAGTTACGGCGCCGGCAGGTTCATCCCGACGTCTTGAAATTCTGCCGGGCCGAGTTGCTTCAAGAAAACTACTTTCACGCCGTGCTGGAAGCGACAAAGAGCGTCTCCGAAAAGATACGAGCAAAGTCGGGGCTTACCGGTGATGCCGGAGAGTTGGCCATGAAAGCGTTTTCAATCGGCCAGGCCGGAATGCCATTCCTTGCCTTCAACTCCTTGAGGACAGACACGGAAAAGAGCGAGCAGTCTGGTTTGATGAATTTATTCGTCGGGATGTTTGGCGCATTTCGCAACGTGACGGCCCACGGTCCGAAGATTTCATGGAACATGACGGAGCAGGATGCTTTGGATTTGTTGACACTGGTGTCATTGCTCCATCGGCGGCTGGATGCCGCCGTCCCAACAGGGAGGAAGTCGTGAAACCTGAAGTCAAATTGGTGAAACTCACTTTTTGCGGTCCCAGCGATGTCGCGAAAGAAATTACAATTGCGCAGCACGTCGTCACCGACTGGAATACCCAACACGGAGAGGCCAGCGGCTTTTGGGTCAAGCACCAGCACTGGTCCACTGACAGCCACCCCGACTTGAGCGACCGACCCCAAGGAGTGATCAACCGGCAGGTGATTGATGAATCAGACATCATCGTGGCCATTTTCTGGTCTCGCTTTGGCACGCCCACAGGTGTCGCTAATTCGGGTACCGAAGAAGAGATACGACGCAGCATGAAGCTCAGGCGCAAAGTCATGGTCTATTTCTCCGACTTGGAGCCTATCCCCGCAAATGCCGACAATGGGCAATTGGAGCGCCTGTGGAGCTTTCGCCGGGAGCTTCAGTCAGACGGCTTTTGCTGGAGATTCTCGTCCCGCGACCAGTTCCGCCGAGAATTCACTCGGCATCTGGCGCATGCGTTGAACGAGTTCAAGCCTCGGGAGACACGGCGACACGTTACCACTCCGAGCCAGAATATCACCGGCGACAACAACATCCAGGTTGGTCGCGACCTCAACGTCTTTAACAAACCCCCTGTTGTGAAGAACGTCATTGAACGACGCGATGGCAGCATCTCGTCCGAGGAGACCCGGAAAATCCAGTTGTGGATCGAAGAGTTGGCTGAAGGGACTGTTGGCATGAGCCGAAAGCAAGCTTTCGGAATGTGGTGGTCTCGATTCAAAAATCGGTTCGGCCTGGAAAAATATGAAGCGTTGCTTTCGGCTGATATGGGCGACGCGGCACAATGGTTTCGGGAACAGCGCGCAATTCAAACGCGAGGTCTCAAAACCAAGGCACCAGACGAGTGGCGACGCAAGCGAATTGGCGCAATCAAGGCGGCGATGAACGAGATGGGTGTTACGAATGAGACTTATTATCCGATGCTGGCCCGGCGGCTCCGAATGAAGAAACTTTTCACTTCGCTCAACGACCTCACCAAACGCGACCTTGACCGGGCGTATAATCTGGTGCTTCGCGACGCACGCGAAACCTGACTTGGCCGCGACCAACGCAAGGTTTGCTTTGCTTCACGAGCTCCCGGTCGGCCCTGTCTCGACCACGTCCGTTCCGCTTGTCAAACCGCGCGCTCGTCACGAGCTTGCATGGCACAGGGCCGCAGCAGCGGCCGGCTTCCGTCCGGCGCATGTCGTCGTCGCTCTGGCCTTGGGGTGTTCCCCATTTCGGTGTGCCCTCTTCGCCTTCATCCGCCGCTTTGAGCCGGAGGCGCGGGACAGGCTACCTCCAGCACGCGGAGAGGGGAGTCGCCGCAGAGAGGAACAACTTGCTTAAATAGGCTGCCTTGACCGCGTGCTCAAGTTTTGGTATTTGGACAACATGAGCCGAGCATTGAATTCGAGAATGGTGGAGGACATCTCGCGCCGGCTGGCGGAGTTGCTGGCCCTGCCCATGAGCCGGGTCAAGGTGAAGCTCGAACCGTTTGTTCCAGGCGACGAGAACAACCGGGCGGATCTGCTGGTGTCGGCGGGGAACTTTCACTTTGCCGTGGAGTGGAAGGCATCCGGCCAGGCATCGGCGGTGGCCATGGCGGTCCGATCCATCCGCCGGTTTGTCGAAGCGTCCCGCAAGAAACTCATCCCGCTCGTGGCCACGCCCTTCATCGGCGAGGTCGGGCAGAAACTGTGCGAGGAAGCAGACGTGTGCTGGTTGGACTTGTCCGGCAATGCTCATCTGGTTGGGGCGGGCCTGCGGGTGAACATCGAAGGGAAGCCGAACCAGTTCAAGCGCCCGGGCCGACCGCGCAGTGTGTTCGCGCCGAAGAGCGCGCGGATTGCGCGTTGGTTGTTGATCGAGCCTGAGCGTGCGTTCAGCCAGCGGGAACTGGCGAAGGCGAGCGGCCTGGATGAAGGCTTCACCAGCCGGATTGTCCGGCAACTGGAAGCAGAGCGCCTCGTGGCGCGCGGCGCGGACGGCGCGGTGAGGGTCGCCGATTATGACGCGCTGCTGAACGCATGGCGCGAGACTTACGATTTCTCAAAGCATCACGTTGTGCGGGGGCACGTGGCGGCGCGGTCCAGTGAGGACGTGCTGCGACAACTGGCCGGGCAATTGAAACGCGACAAGATCGAGCACGCGGCCACGGGGCTGGCGGGGGCGTGGTTGCTGAACCCATTTGCCGGCTATCGGCTCGCGGTTCTTTATGTGGCGAAGATGCCGTCCGCCGAAGCGAGGCAGGAGATGGGTTTTCATGAGCAGCCAAAAGGCGAGAACGTCTGGCTGGTCGTCCCGAATGACGAAGGCGTGTTCCACGGCGCGGCGGATCGTGAAGGCATCCGCTGTGTTCATCCCGTGCAGGTGTATCTGGATTTGAAAAACCATCCCGAACGGTCGGAGGAAGCGGCCGCGCAGTTGCGCCAGAAGATTCTGAGAAAGGGCGGCCATGCCTGAGAAACCAAGAACCGCCGCCGGTTACGCGCCTGATCAGGTCGCGCGGGTGAAATCCACGTGCCTGTATTTCGCCACCAAGCTGGGCGATTTGATGGATGAACTGGTGGTCGTGGGCGGCCTCGTGCCGTCGCTGCTGATTGATCAGGAGCATCTGCCGGCGAACGTGCCAGCCCACGTGGGCACGCTCGACCTTGACCTGGGGCTGGCGTTCGCGCTGGTGGGAGAGCAGCGCTACCAAGCCGTGGTGAAACGTTTGCGCGCGGCGGGATTCGAGATGGACGAGAACGAGGAGGGCCAGCCCACACGCCAACGCTGGCGCATCAGCGATCCGCCGGTGACAGTGGATTTTTTGATCGAGCCGGAGAAGAGCGCCGAAGCACAGGCGGGACGTTTGTTCCCGCTCACGAAAGATTGGGCGGCCATCATCGCGCCCGGTTTGCATCTGGCGTTCACGAACAACCAAACCGTGACGCTGGACGGACGAACCATCGCCGGGGAGACCGCCCGGAGGGACATCCGCGTCTGTGGAGCGGGGGCGTTCGTGGTGCTCAAGGCGCTGGCCTTCCACATTCGCGGTGAGAACAAGGACGCTTACGATTTGTTTTATCTACTTCGGAATTATGGGCGCGGCGTCGCGGACGTGGCCGCGCAACTCCGTCCGTTGCTTGCGGACGCCAGCGCGAAGAAGGCGCTGGCATACTTGCGGGAGGATTTCCGGGAATCTGAGAGCATCGGGCCGAGACGCGTTGCCGAATTCCAGTTCGGACGACCGGAGGTGGACACCCAGGCGGACGCCCTCGGTTTCGTGCGCCAACTCCTGGCGGACTGCAAGGGTTGAGGCATGAGCTACCGATCATCAGCATCGTTCGGCAAGCGGCAGGAATACGTCGCGGTCGCCGAACTGTTGCGACGAAGCTTTGATGTTTACATGAAAAGAATATGAACCCCACCACCAAACCGAAGTCCATCGCGGACAAAGAGGCTGAAGCCCGGAAGGACAGCGTCCTGCTTCGGCACGCGTATCTCTACGATTCCGCCAAGGGGCGACTGCTGCCCAAAGACCACCGCAAGGTTCGCCCCGAAATTCTGGAGCTCTTCGGGGAGTTGGTGGAAGTGGCGGCGAAATAGCCATGACATCCAAATTACTTCCAAACGGGCTTTCCGGGAGGACGAACCGCTGCCTGCTGAACGCCGGCATTCCCATCAAGAAAAAGGCTGTCATCCGTGCTCTCAAAACCGGGAAACTCTACCCCTACTGTTGGCCGCCAAACTACGGCAAGAAAACGCATAGGGAAGTCTGTCACTGGGCTGGTGTTGACCCCGGGACTTTGCCTCAAGTTTGGCCCGATCATGATACGTCCCCTTATCCAGACATCGGCATTTCTTACCGAGCTTGGCGATGTCTTCGCCGATCCGGTGTTCCCGCTAACAAAAAGTCGGTCCGCCAAGCCCTGCGAACTGGGCTGCTTTCGCCGGGCCAACGCCCCAGCAATTTTGGTCCACAAACCCACGCCGAACTTTGCCGTTGGACTGGCGTTGATCCCGCTACCCTGATTCCCGCGCTGCTGAAACCCACGCCATCCGGCGTTCGAAAACGAAGTGCGAGTTGAACCATTTGGGAAAGGACATGGGGATTCTCGTTGCACGCATTGCGAGCCGGAACGCCGCGCACGTTGCCGATTATGCCGTGACCAACGCGCGGTTCTGCTCTGGTGCACGGGCCTGCCGGTCGGCCCTGTCTTCCTCTCGACCACGCCCGTTCCGCTCTGCAAACCGCGCGCTCGTCTCGAGGGCGCATCCGCGATACGCCGCAAAAGCGGCTGGCCTCCGTCTGCGGCTCGGCGGCGGGCGTTGCGCTCCGGCTTCATTCCAGTAGACGCTCCTCTCCGCCACCGCTCCACTTTTCCTGCTCGCCGACCACAAACCAAGGACAGAGTCGGAACGCTGCTTACCGGCAACGAGCCTCTCTTCACGAAGTTCAGAATTGGCTGTCGCGGCTTGTTGTTGTCACAAAGATTAGGCAGTTTTTGTGACAGGTACCAATGAAAACAGCCGCTCAACCAATTGATGTTTCGACACTCCGGTCTTTGCAAACAGACCGCAGGACCAGATTCGCCGTCAAATCTTCAGCCCCAGCTCCTTAAACTTCATCAACGCCTCGGCGTTGCCGCGTGCGTCGTCCACGGGATTGTGGGTGTGGCGCGTGACTCGATACTTCTTCCACTCGGTCGCCTTGTGCGCGTCCTTTACCAGGCCGGCGTAAAGGTCGCCGATACGTCGGCCGGAAAATCCGAACGGGTTGCGGCCGAGAAAACGATGGAAGTAGTAATTGATGAACTGCCAGTCGAACGCCACATTGTCCGAAACAAAAATCGCGCGACCCTTGGAGTGCTGGTCCAGCCATGCCGCGAATGCTTCCATGACAGTTTTCGGATCGTCGAATGTCATGTGTTCTTCGCGGGAGAAACCGCTGACAGCGAGGGCCTCGGGAACGAAGCGATCTGAAATCGGGCGCGTTCGGCCATAAAACGATTTGTCCAGCTTGTCATCGAACAGGACCGCACCGAAGCACACCATGGAAAACTCCGCGGGAATCGGGCCGTCGGATTCGACATCTACGATCACAAAGCTCATGGACTTCGATCTGTTTTGGAATTCAGGCGGACGCGCAACAGCAGGTCGTTAAGCGCGGCGCGTGTCTGTTCGCTCGGCAATTCGGGCAAACGGCTGCACGAGGGAATTATTTGTCCCGCGCACTTCGACCAGGGACACGACCTGTGTCCCAGAAAAAACGTTGTCGGGCTGGTGCGACATTTGTCGTTGCAGGATAGGCGAAGTGAACGCCCCGTAGCCAGTCGAGAGAACGGTTTTCCGGCCTTCGCCAAACGGATTGAGCCTGAAAAATCCACCAAACTCAAAACTGAAACCACGGGTTGGCGCGCATCTCCGCGAAACATTCCTCCAGACTCATTTGATGGCCGAGCACCAGCCATTGATCGTTGTGGCGGCGCGCCCAAAGACTCCACGCGTCGTCTCGAAAGTAGCCGAGCCGGGCGAAGGCGGTGTCGAAGAATAGCGACAGCGCGTTCGGGCCGGGGCAGGCGTAACGCGCGATGAACTGCAAGTACGGCCCGTGCCATTTCGTGAAGAAATCCACGGTGTAATTGAATCGCTGGTCCTTCGGCGGTGGTTTGATGAAGGGCTTGTAAAAATCGTTCGCGAATTCATCGGCCCTGGCTTTCAGCGATTCCTTCCGCCATTTCGACAATTTGCACTTCGGCGGAATACCGGTCCGCATCCAGACCCATTCACCGGGCATACGCTTGTCCTTTCTCTGTTCCAAATAAAAAAGTCTGTTTGGCGGCGCTGCTCATTTCCGACGGTTCAGTACAATTCAAAAAGCGAATCGCCGCCCAGGTGCTTGACGAACTTGCGGATGACAGACGGCAATCTCTGCGGTGGCCCACCGATGTCAATCCAGTCATCCACGGCGCCGCGAAAGCAGAAACGCTCGGCCAGAAACAGCCGTTGCTCCCGGTCCACCAGCACGAACCTCATCATCGCAGTATGAGTGGCGTGTTGGATGGCGGATTGCCTGACGGTCTCCTTCGCGACCCACGGCGCGGCGATGTTTTCCAGCGTCGAAAGGTTGTCCGCCGCTTCGTAAATGATCATCGCGTTCTTTTTCACCTCCACTTCATAGCGCCACTCGTCGGCGTGACGGCGGAGTGCCGCCTTCACGGCATCCAGTTCCTCGTCCGTAATGAGCCGGGGCATCGCGCGCCGAAGAAAAACCTGGCCGTGGATATTCTCGTAAATCTCAAAATCGGGAGGCACTGCTTCTGCCAACGTGCCGTCGGGCCGGGTGGAGAAGTGATACTTCGGTTTGCCGTTCTTTCCCGCCATGACGTGCAGGTAATAGGTCTTCCCGTTTCGCGCAGTGTGCCGGATGCTCATAAATGATCACAAAAGTTTGCTTCTGTTCGTCTAGCGCAGTTTTCCGCCGTTGATTTGGAATGCAAGTGAACACTGCTTGGTAAGCCAGCGCGATGGTTTGTTACACCCGGATGCGCGGCTGCTTGCGGTTGCGCGACTGCACTGTCGTTGCATCAACCGATTCGGATATTTGAATTCAAGATTTGCCACCCCCACAAAGTATAAGTGGACTGTAACCACGCTCCTGTGATATTCGTCTCCCACGTTCGATGAAAACTTGCATGAACATACCAGCCACGATTTGGCCGACGATGCCGGTCGCGAAAGCGACACGTCATAGCCGGTTAAACCCGGGTTGTGCGTTTAGCCAGAGGCTATCCCTCGCACCCATTGGGCAACGGCCCGAAGGTAATTTGGATAGTCCCGGTGTAAGCAGGTTCTGAAGAACGAAAGGCGAATTTCTCTCTCACCCTGCTTACCGCAACGTAAGCAGGGTTTTTTGTTCCCTGAAACTGACGGTGAAATGGCAGCAACGAAAGGCAACGATCTGTGAACGATAACAAAGTGACGTCTTGATGATGTCTGACAGTGCCAAACGAATTGAAGCGCAGGAATGCCGAGGCGTTCCACCGGTGGGGTCTGCCCATCGCGAGCGAAGGCGCGCGCCAAGATGGTTTGAAACGCTTTTACATTTTAAGGGCTTCGGAGGAGGTGTGCCCCCAAACACCGAAACAGCCGCCGTGAATCCGCGGGCTGGGATCAAGTAGATCACCAGGAGGTGTTTGTTCTTTGTTGAAATGGCATGGGCCGGGAGCATGAACGCTCCCGGCCCTCTCAATTTCCGCGGTTGTGATTTAACAGCAGAATGCCTCCCCGCCACGGAGGAAGTCCGGGTGCGATTCCCGGCAGCCGCACCAACCCTTTTCACAGGCTGCGCGTCAGCACGCGGCCGAGTCTCCAAAACTCAGCCCACTCCGGGCAGCACGGAGGCAGCCTGCCAATTTCATGGGGTCGTGGCAGACAAGTAATGCACCTGCACTGCAAGCAGGTTGATGTGGGCGCGCTACCCACCGACTCCACCATTTCACTGCGGGGAGAATGAGATTCAGGCGAGCCTCATAAGCTCAGCCTCCGTGGGCGCAACTCCCACCCCCGCTACCAATTTCAGGGAAGTGATTCGGCTGCCGGCCTGTAAATCCGGTGTCATCAAACAAGCTGGAAGCGACGAACTGGAGCGTTACCAGCACTTCCCACCATTTCTGGATCCGTAGCTCAATCAGCAGAGCGCCCCGTTGTCTGCGGGAAGGTTGAGGGTGCGACTCCCTTCGGATCCGCCAATTTTCTCGGAGCGTAGCTCAGTCTTTAGAGCGCCCGGCTTGGGACCGGGAGGCCGCAGGTGAGAATCCTGCCGTTCCGACCATTTCATTGCTCAGTGGGATAACGAGTAGTCCACCCGCCTGTTAAGCGGGATAGTGCTGGTGCGAATCCAGCCTGAGCAGCCAATTTCAAATTGCTCGCGTAGCTCAATCACCAGAGCGCGGCGCTTCTAACGCCGGAGATGAAGGTGGGAGTCCTTCGGCGAGTGCCATTTTCTTCAGGGTGTAATGTCAGCAGCAGACGGCCTCGTTCGGAACGAGGAGGACGCAGGTGCAACTCCTGCCACCCTGACCATTTCTGGAAGGCAGGCAGATATAAGCTGGCTGCACCTGTCTCGAAAACAGGATCCGTTCAATCGGAGGTCGGAGCGTTACCGACGCCTTCCGCCATTTTGCTGTGGATCGCAAGACAAGACCGGCGGCTCTCCTGCACATGATTCAACAGTCATGCGGGATGCGGTTTGCACCATAAACAAGTGAACCGCTTTTCACTAACTTCCCGAGGCAGTGACAAATTAACGGCGACTGCTTGTTAGCCGACCATTCTGAGAGGAAACGATATGAATGCTGAACACATTGAATCGAAATTCACCGCCATGGGCGCGCGCTTTCGGACGCGCATTATCCCGCCGAGCAGGCGCTCCGGCAGCTACGCTGTGGACATTCGCAGCGACCGACGCGGCGAATTCTTTGAACTCCGCGTTCCGCAGGATCTCAACGACAAGCTCGACGTTACTGTTCTGCAAGCCCGTCCCCGCCGACGTCACCTCCTGCTCATGGTGCGGCGCACACAACCGGAGCAGCAACCCGACCGCTTCCTGTGCGGCCACGACGAGCGCGATTGGTTTGTGGCAGCAGTGCCGGGCCGTGTGTCCACTGTGAACGACGCGATGGAATCCCTGAAACCCGCCGAGGTACAGGCGGCCCAAGCCCAATCCGGATTGCCTCCACGCGAATGCAACCGGCGAAAGAATCGGGCCTTCCGCCGTCAGGGCGAGTGGTTCTTCGTGCCGGCCACAGGATTGCGGCCTGCCCCAAAACTCGTTCTGCGGAATGAACCTATTCGTCGCGGGCGCGGCAAGCCCCACGTCGTCGAGGAGTTGTATCGCGAGGGCGGCACGCAAGTCTATGTGTGCTTTCGCCATCCCAATGGCGTGACCGAAGCCGAGTATCGCGAACTATTGCGCACCGATCCTGCGCGGACCAAATGGGGCTGGCGGCGCATGCAGCGGGATGCGGCGGTATATGCGCGCGGCGCAATTCGTCACCCGGACCACCGCACCATCTGGCTGCCCTTCTGGCATCGCGTCCTGATGAATACCGAGACTCGCTCCCGCACGATGCAGCAAGTGGCGTTTCTGGATTAACACCAATCGCCATCCGTCCTGTAGCTCAATAGCAGAGCGCCCGGTTGATAACCGGAAGACCGCGGAGCATTACCACGCGGGACGACCACTTTTTATCTCAATCTTAACGAAAGGACTCACATGAAAATCGCCAAGGCACTCAAACTGAAAAACCAACTGGCCGGCGAGGTCGGCCAGTTGAAGGAATTGCTCGCCAAGCAGAATTCCCGTTCCACCAAGCAAAAGTTCGACTACGACAACCGCGAAGTTTTGACGCGCTTGCGCGCCAAGCTCGACGAGTTGGTCAAGGTCAAGGCCGCCGTGGCGGCTGCCAACGCGGAAATCTACGAAAAAATTTTCCGCCTGGCCGAATTGAAGGGCCTCGTCACCACGTTGACCGGCCTCGATACCAAGGCCGGCGTGTTCCACGAGGGCCGCGGTTTTGGTGAGGCTGCTTACGAAGTCGAGTACGTCGCCCAGCTTGGCAAGGTGGACGTGGACAAGGTGGTTACCGAGTTGAACGCTGAAATCCAGTCGCTGCAAGACGCACTGGACGAGTTCAACTTCACCCGCAGCGTGAATCTCTGACTCCGCTGGCGGTTTGATTCAGGTGCGCGGTGGTGGCGGAAAGCCGTCGGCGAGACTGCTGTCAAAACCAGGATGCTGCAAACATCCCTGATTGGACTGATAATCCAATGACCCGCTGATGTTGATGCCGAGTTGTCAAACTGCATCGGTTAGCCGGTTCAAGCCTCAAGCCGCAGCCCGCAAGGCTCAAGCTTCTTAGACAGCGATTCGCGGTGGTCAACCCAAGCTGCCGCGCACCGTGGTTTTCACTGGATGGTGTAGTCAGTCTGCACGCTGGTCTGAAAAGCCGGAGGTGTCGGCGCAATCCCGACTCCAGTGGCCAACTTCCAAAAACCCAACCCGCTTTGGCGGGCCCAAAAGGAACCATGAACACACTGACTGAAACTCAGGTGCGCCTTTTCGCCTCGTCCAAAAGCTGGATCGAAGGCGAAGCGGTGCGCCAGCTCTATGCCACCGCAAAGCTTGATGGCGTCCGCCACGCGGTTGGCTTCCCCGATTTGCATCCGGGCAAAGGCACGCCCGTCGGCGCAGCCTTCGTGACCGAAGGCGTGATCTATCCGCACCTCATCGGCGGCGACATCGGCTGCGGAATGGCGTTGTTCAAGACGGATCTCGTTCGGCGCGATGTGAAACTCGATCGCTGGGCCAAGTTGCAGTTCAACCTCGAACACCAGTGGGATCAGTTCGTCAGCGATTTCCTCGCTGAACACGATCTTGAATCCACGGGGTTCGATTCGGCGCTCGGCACCATCGGGGGCGGCAATCACTTCGCCGAGTTGCAGGCCGTCGAGAAGGTTCTCGACGCCGACGAGTTCAAGAAACTCGACCTCGGCAAGCAACAGCTTGTCGTGCTCGTTCACAGCGGCTCGCGATGCTTGGGAGAATCCATCCTGCGCGCTCATGTGGATCAGCACTTTGGCGAAGGCGTGGAAGCGGATTCGTTTGCTGCGGAGGAATATCTCCGTGGACACGACATCGCCGTGCGCTGGGCCAAGGCCAACCGCGAACTCATCGCGCGCCGCTTCGTTGCGACGCTCGGTGCGGAAGCGGAATGCCTCTGGGATGGTTGCCACAACAGCATCACGCCCTCACCCCCAGCCCCTCTCCCATCGGATGGGAGAGGGTGGCCGTCAGGCCGGGTGAGGGAATGGATTCACCGCAAAGGCGCAGTTGCAGCCGACGATGACTTCGTTGTCATCCCTGGTTCACGCGGCTCGTTGAGCTATCTCGTGAAGCCGATTGGTGATGGCGAAAGCCACGCCTGGTCGTTGGCACACGGTGCAGGTCGCAAGTGGGCGCGGAGCGATGCTCGCCAGCGCATGCGCGAACGCTTCAGCGTTGCTGAACTCGCCCAGACCGGCCTCGGCGGCCGTGTGGTCTGCGAAGATCGCGACCTGCTCTACGAGGAAGCACCAGCCGCCTACAAAAACATTGAGGCAGTGGTTCAAGACCTCGTTGATGCCGGACTCGTGGCCGTCATCGCGACGTTGCGACCGCTCCTCACCTACAAGACGCGCAAGCCTCGACGCTAGCCCGTCCACATCGCCACGGAGGAAATGAGTCCACGGAGTAAACGTCTGCCGAGAGCAGCGACTCTGTGTTCTCATCCTCTGCGGCAACCATTTTCTGTCCGTGAATGCAAAGCAGATCGAGCAGCCGGTCTTTCAAGCCGGGCCTAATCGGTGCGAGTCCGATCACGGATGCCATTTTGCTCTCAAGGTGTAATTAGTTCTGCACGCCGGTTTGCGAAGCCGGAAGCTCGTGGTGCAAATCCACGTGAGAGCACCATTTTCAAAGCCCCTGTGCCTTCAGCAGCAACAGGGCGAGTTTCGTAAACTCGTATTCGTCGGTGCGAGTCCGACCAGGGGATCCAGCCTTCGCTCTCCGAGCTTCGGCTCGGCGGGCCATTTCATCAGGGTCGTGATGTAACAGTTAGCATCTCCGCCTGTGACGCGGACTGTGCGTGTGCGAATCCCGTCGCCCTGACCATTTCATTTTCGATGGGCCGCTCGTTGTGGATTATCGCACGCAAAACGAAACCGAACGCGGATGTAGTTCAACTGCGATAGAACGCCCGGACGAGTTCGGGAAATGCAGGTTCGAGACCTGCCTTCCGGTTTCTAAGCCACAGCACTTTTTGTCCATCGAGTCTTTCCGACGGGCCGTTGAGTTTGGATTATCGGTGAAGCGGGAAACCGCGAGCGCGTTCAAACCGCGCACCATCGGGCAACCGATGGATTCCCATCTCGCCTCTTGTCCGTCGTTCCTTTTGGGATGGGCCGCTGTGCTTCGGTTATCGAACTGGTAGCTCAACTGCGTCAGAGCATCTCGTGAAAACGAGAAAATGCGGGTTCGATTCCCGTCCAGAAGCATCGAGGCCGCCTCTTGTTCATCCTTCAGCATTCGACGGGTCTCTGGATCGGGTTATCGCCCGTAACGCTCGTGGTTGCCGAAGATTCTAATTACCGCTCCAGCGGTAGTCATATCCAAGAGGCGGGTCGTAGTGGAGGGCTAGCCCGGAACGATTGTCATCCCAGTAAATTCTGATATAGCTGACGTGACCATCAACAAAGCTGACCATGTTCATTGCGTTATCGAACCTTGCATTCTCGTGGGAGAGCGGACGTTTCGGTTGATGCCATGACCAGGGAATGTAAGCAGACCCTTCCGCAACTAAAACGGTTTTGGCTGGCTCGCGAATGGAACTCAACGTCAGCCCTGAAATTCCGGGGCCGGCGTTCGCCATCGCATTTGCCCCATTGAACGCATAACTGCTGTTATCAGAAATCGACTGCTCCCACAGGCCGTGTGGCACGTAACGGGCAATCGACATCACCTCGTCGTAGTAAAAGCGGTCAGATGGACAGGCAAAAATCTTAACGTTGTGTCCGACGTAGCTTTTCATCAGCCGTTTGTAGGCAACCAAGCTGAACGTCGTATCGTTCGGAGTCGAGTGGCTGGGTGTAGCATCGCCAGAATCATCGGCATACATCTGCAGGCCAAGGTTGATCTGCCTCAAATTATTCGCGCAGGCAATGCGCTTCGCTTTGGCTTTGGCAGTGCCTATGCCAGAGAGGAGCAAACCAGCCAAGAGGCTGATAATCCCAACGACCACCAGCAACTCAATCAGCGTGAAAGCACGGATTGGTATATCTTGTGCGCGCATCGAACGTGGCCCGCTATTGATCGGAGCGTTTTAGGTCACCTAACTTGCGCCCATCGCGGACCAGCGCGAATTGTGTCGCACGGCCCAACGCGTCCCGGACGAACGTCAATTCTGTCAGCGAGTTGTGGTCGTGACTCGCGAATTTGTCCACGGATTTAGGATAAGCAACGAAAGCAGGATTGCCGTCGATGTTGACGGCCAGCCCGTTGGCTCGCTTCTTGATCTCGATCTTGTGGTCGATCATTTCAAATTGCCCGACGTAATTGTCGAGATCAGCCGCGACGCTTTCACTGGACTTCGATCCCTTCGTTATTTTCGAAGACACCAGAACAGCGCTGGTGCCGCAAAGGAGAATGACGACAGTGGTGGCGATGGTCTTTTGCAGAGTGGTCATGACGATGGCTTTGGTTGTGGTTGCAGTTGCAGTGGTGGCAATTGTGTTTCCGAGAGCGGCGGCGGTGGTGATTGCGGCGCTCAATCCAACCGGTGCGGCTTGGGCAGCATTGGCTGAAATCATCACCACGAGGCTGCTCGCGCCAATGGTGACGCCGCGTCTTGTGAAGAATTCGCGCAAGCGATCCACGGCGCGGCTGACGCGCTTTTGGGCGGCATCTTCGCTGGCGCCGAAGAATTGGCCGACTTCGCGCAGGGATTTGTTCTCGAAATAGCGAAGAAGGAGGGCTGCGCGATCACTTTCTTCGAGAGAGTGCATCCCTTCGTCGAGCAGCGGTTCGATCTCATTCCAGGCGGTGGTGTTGGCGTCCATGTCATTCATTTCCAAGGCGGTTTGCTCGCGCACTTGGCGGCGAATCTCGCCGCGCACCAAATTCACGGAAATTCGATGCGTCACCTTGTAAAGCCAGGCCGCAAGGATCGTGTCTGTCGAGAGGTGATTGGCCTGACACGCAAGTTCGAGGAAAACGCATTGGGCGACTTCCTCCGCGAGTTGTGGTGAGCGAACCTGACGCAGAGCCGCGCCATACACAATGTTGACGTGCCGCCGAACGATTTCGGCGAAAGCATCGTCAGTCCTCTCTCGTGCGTAGGAATCGAGCAATTCCAAGTCGCTGCGGCTCATATTCAATTGTATATCACCGCCAACCTTCGGAATCCGCCAAATTTTGTTTGGAAATGAGTTGGGGGCGCAATTCCTCCCGTCGACGGTCTGGGCGACGGCGTAAAGCGGGGGAAACCGTGCTTCGCCAATTGGTCCAGCTCAATTCGTTCTCGAAGGCTGTCCAACGTGTCGCGTTCGGCTGCTGTCATCGTGGGCAACCATACATCGTAGTCACCTTCGCATCACGACACTGTTCTTTCTGCGGGCCGAAGAACATGGGTTATCACTGCAAATGATAGCCGTAAGGCATTCCCACGTTCACCAACTTGTCCGCAGTGCAATCAAACACATCGTGCCGGGAGTTGGCGGCGCACATAACGAAAGGGAGGCCAGCATGGCTATTAACTACGCAAAGCTCTTCAACCGACGCGTCACGCCGCAGTCGCTGCCGATTCCGGGTTCGACGCAGGTCGCAAACTCGGCTGGCGGCTACTCCTGGCCGGTGGATGACTGGACGCGGTTCGACCGCTTCCTGATCCTCGGCGCGGAAGGGGGCACGTATTACATCGGCGAACGCGAACTGGTGAAGCAGAACCACGACGCACTCGTCCGCTGCATCAAGGCCGACGGTGTTCGCGCCGTGAACCGCATCGTTGAAATCAGCGACAGCGGCCGCGCGCCGAAGAATGATCCGGCCATCTTCGCCCTGGCGTTGGTGGCCGCTCACGGCAATGCCGAAGCCAAGGCGCTGGCCTTCCAGAACCTCGGCAAGGTCTGCCGCATCGGCACGCACCTGTTCCACTTCGCCGAGTATGTGAATGCTCTGCGTGGTTGGGGGCGCGGTCTGCGCAACGCTGTGGGTCGTTGGTATGTCAGCCGCGAAGCTGACGCACTGGCAGTTCAGGCCGTGAAGTATCAGCAGCGCGATGGCTGGTCGCACAGCGACCTGCTCCGCCTCGCCCACCCGAAGGCGCCAAGCCGTGAACACGAAGCGGTTTTCCGCTGGATGCTCACCGGCGCGGACTTGCTCGGCGAGCGCGAGGTCAACCGCAAGGTTCGCGGTGAAAACCGCATGGCGAAGTATGCCGCAGTTGGCGAACTGCCGAAGTTCATCGAAGCCTTCGAGCAGGCGAAGAAGGCAACGAGCAAGGACGAGATCGTCAAGCTGATCACCGAGCATGATCTGCCGCGCGAAGCAATCCCGACGCAGTGGCTCAACGAAGTCGCAGTGTGGGAAGCGTTGCTCCAACGCATGCCGACGACGGCGATGATTCGCAACCTCGGCAAGATGACCAGCATCGGTCTCGTGCAACCGTTCAGCGATGCGGCCAAGTTGATTGTCCGCAAGCTGGGCGACGAGGCGGTGCTCAAGCGCGCCCGCATCCACCCGTTGGCGGTGTTGATCGCCGAAAAGGTGTATGCGCAGGGCAAGGGTGAGAAAGGTTCGCTCACCTGGAAGCCCGTGGCGAAGATCGTAGATGCGCTGGACGAAGCGTTCTACGCCACGTTCCAAAACGTCGAGCCGTGCGGCAAGCCGGTGCTCCTGGCACTTGACGTCAGCGGTTCGATGGGTGGCGGCTCGGTGGCAGGTTCGTGCCTGACCCCGCGCGAAGCCAGTGCGGCGATGGCGTTGGTGACGGCAGCTACCGAAGCGGAATACCACATCATGGGATTCTCGAATCGGTTCATCCCGCTGAACATCTCGCCGCGCATGCGCCTGGACGACGTGGTGAAGCGCATCAGCGACCTGCCGTTCGAGGCGACGGACTGTGCCCAGCCGATGATCTGGGCTGGCGAAAATGAGCAAAACGTGTCGGCGTTCATCACCTACACGGACAGCGAAACGTGGGCGGGCAAGATTCATCCCACGCAGGCGCTGCGTCAGTATCGCAGCGAGTTCGTCAGTGATGCGAAGGCGGTCGTTGTGGGCATGACCTCCAACGGCTTCACCGTCGCCGACCCGAACGACCGCGGCATGCTCGACGTGGTGGGCTTCGACACGACGGCACCCGCCGTGATCGTGGACTTTGTCCGCAATTAGCGGACGGTTCAAGGACGCCAAGAGGCGAACAACGCGGACGGAGGCGAAAGCCTCCGTCCGCACTTCAATTTCACATCCCGTTGGCCGAACAGCCCAGGCAGTGGTCTGCAAAACCACGTATGCGAGTGCGATTCTCGCACGGGATTCCAATTTTTCGGGCATAGGTGTTGAGAGACACACGCCGGTCTTCCAAACCGGAGTAGAGGGCGCGCTACCCTCATGCCCGTCCATTTCCCAAGTGAATCGGGTGTGTCGGCAGAGACCCCGCAAGGTCGAAGGTGCTTGCGCACCGCCACCAAGCCGGAGACCCGATTCGGTGCGCTTGGGAGTCTTTTTTCCGCGACGCGAAAACCCGGTGCCGGTCAGCACTTCACAGATCTGACTGCGGTGGTTCAACTCCGCCTTCGTGTCGCCTTCGGGTTGCAAACTTTGACAGTGAAGTCCCGGCTCTTAACCGGCGAGAACTCGGTGCGAATCCGAGGCAACCCACCATTTCCGCATCCGTGGTGAAATTATGATCATCCTCCGCTTCGAACGGAGAGTTTGCAGGTGGGAGTCCTGCCGGATGCACCAATTTACGGGCATGTGGTTTAACCCGAATAGCAGAGGGTCCAGACTCAGAATCTGGCAGCCTTGGGGGTGCAATTCCCTTCAAGCCCACCATCTCACGGCGACTGGCTTCAGCGGGAATAGCAGACCCCGGCGACTTAAAATCGCCGAGCCTTCCGGGTGCAAGTCCCGGGTCGCCGACCGGCGTGTGGTTAAACGGGAACAGCAGACCGGTTCGACTCAAGATCGAACAGTCTTGGGAGTGCAAGTCTCCCCACGCCGACCATTCTGGAATGTCAACTGGCCAAGCAAGCCGGGCCTGTTTGCTAAACAGTGCGTGCCTTCGGGCAAGTGGTGCAAGTCCACGGCATTCCGCCATTCATGCGCGCGTAGCTCAAAGAGAGCCGGCGGCTTTATACCCCGCATCGCACTAGATCAGTGCCGGGATCCGGAGCGTTACCGGACGCGCGTACCATTTTGCACGGCTTCCCGCTTTTTTCCTCGCTTGCCCAGTATGGTGGGCAAATCATTGGAGGCGCATGATTACTTACAAAGCTGAGATCATCGAGAAAATCGAGAACCGTCCTGGCACCTGGAATAGCATTCGAGTCGGCGTATTTCGATGTGAAGCCGAAAGTAAAGAGCAGGTGGGGCATTACGTGCGAAATTATCCCAATCTCTTCCGCACCTTTTGTCATTTCAGGAAAAACGACAAAGACTATGCCTTGTACGCCTCGGACTATACCGCGTCTCGGATCATGGAACTTCCATCGTGCAGGGACATAGGAGGCGAAGATCCTCATGGTGCTGGTTTTTGCCCTGTCGATTTTTTTGTTCCCCGTTATATCGAACGTGAATCGATCGGTCTGGATGACAAGAAGCATCGATATAGAGTAAATGAGCCCTCTGCGGACGATTTGATCGCTTGCACAACTAAGTTTACCCCGCTCGATGAGAAAACCGGCAAACGAATCACCGTCGAGAAACCATCGTATCCAGTCGCTCCATTGATGTATTACCCGTTTGGTTTCGTGGCGGGTTGCATTTGGGGCGACGATAGTTCGTGGAAGATTCAATATCTCGATATGTCCAAAGCTGAAACGGGCGTCCTGAAGCGCGACGATCGGTTTGGATACATAGCGTTGCCCGATTCCATCCCCTTAAGTCAGGCAATTGATGTTGCGGATTATCAATGCAACGAGGGTGAGGAATGGGCGAATCAAATTACCATTGCGATTCAAAAACGATTCGATTTGCGGACAGGAAAACCCGTGGATGAACTGGCTTAGTTTCCCGTTCTGATAAGTTCTCATCCCCATAGCTCAAAACACAGAGCGGTCGCGTCCTAAGCGCCAGGTTGTCGGTGAAAGTCCGGCTGGGGACACCAGTTTCGCGGGTGTGGTTCAACAGCTAGAACGCGGCCTTGCCAAGGCCAAGACGACGGTGCGACTCCGTTCACCCGCTCCAATATCTGGGGGCGTAGCTCATCAGCAGAGCGCTCGTTTGACATGCGAGAGGCAAAGAGGGCAGCACTCTTCGCTCCCACCATTTCGAGGGCATAGCTCAGTCACCAGAGCGGATGCGTCACATGCATCAGGTCGAAGGCGCGAATCCTTCTGCCCTCACCATTTCTGTCCCTGTGGTGTAGTCCAGTCAACATGCCTGCCTCTCATGCAGGAGATCACCGGAGCAAAGCCGGTCAGGGACGCCAATTTCAACGGCGCGTGGTTCACGGGGAACAGCAGACCCACCTGACTCAGAATCAGGCAGCCTTGGACGTGCAAGTCGTCTCGCGCCGACCATTTTCAACGCCCTCAAAGCATTGTCAGCGATGCATTCGCTCGGTAAGCGAATCAACTCGGTGCAATTCCGAGTGAGGGCTCCATTTCGCAGCCGAGCCAGCGCTCAGGTGAGTTTCATAAGCTCGCCGTGTCCGGGGCAGCACCGGAGACTGCGACCATTTCCGCCTCCACGCAGCAGCCTGCGGATTTCTTTTGTAAAGAAATCCTGTCGGGGCAGCATCCGCCGTCGCTCGATGAGCTATGGCGGGACAGGCCGACTGGAGGATCCAATTTCACATTTTCGGGCGAGTGGTTCAGAGGGAATAGAAGACCCCGCAGATCGAGAGTCTGCGAGCCTTGGAGGTGCAAGTCCTCTCTCGCCCACCAGTTTCACGGAGTCGAAGCCACAGCAGACCGGCACCGGACTTTTAATCCGGTATGGTGAGGTTGCAACTACCTCCGGCTCCACCAATTCATTGCCGGGTCGTCTAATCAGTAGGACATCGCCCTTTGAAGGCGACTGTGGTGGTGCGAATCCATCCCCGGCAGCCAATCAATGCCCGTTAGCTCAAAATCAGAGCGGCAGTCTTACAAACCGCGGACGCTGGAGAGTTACCAGCACGGGCTACCAATTGCCGCTGAGTGTGGAAGTCTGCACACCTGTCTCTGAAACAGGGAGAGCTGGAGCATTACCAGCAGCGGCAGCCAATTCCATTTCAATGAAGAACAAACACCTCACGCGCGGAGCAGTCACGGTGTGCAAACATTTTATGAGCGACATACTGAACAAGACAATTGTGCTGGTGCTCAACCGCAACTGGCAGGCGATCAACATTCGTTCGCCGCAGGAGGCGTTCTGCATGATGGCCACCAACGTGGCCACGGCGCTCGATATCGAGAGCGAGAGCCACATCCGTCCCGTGACGTGGGACGAATGGCTCACGCTGCCCGTGCGCGTGCAGGACTACGCCGTGCGTACCGCACATCGTGCGATCCGCGTGCCGACAGTCATCGTGGCGGTGAACTTTGCCAAGGTGCCGAAGAAGCGTCCGAAGCTCTGTTCCAAGACGATTCGTGAGCGCGACGGCAATCGCTGCCAATACACGGGCAAGTTGCTGAAGCCGGACGAAGGCAGCCTGGACCACGTCCTGCCGCGCTCGCGCGGGGGCAAGGACGAGTGGGAAAACCTCGTGTGGTCGAGCAAGGAAGTGAACGCCTGCAAGGGCAACCGTCTGCCGCACGAGGCTAGGTTGAAGCTGCTCACCGCCCCGCGCGCGCCGAAGGAACTGCCGGTGACGGCGCTCCTCCGCAACCCCCACGGCGTCGCCGAGTGGAAGTTGTTTCTGAGCGAATGAAGCAAACCGAAGCCCGGAACGGACGAAAGAAAAGCCC